>CALHBZ010000026.1 GCA_937930605.1 Streptococcus oralis | reverse complement strand
ACCTGTCAGAGTACAGATAATCAACGTATCAATAAAGGTTCCTGTCATGGAAATCAAGCCTTGCTCGACAGGCTCATTAGTCTTAGCTGCAGCCGCTGCAATCGGAGCTGAACCAAGGCCAGATTCGTTAGAAAAGACTCCTCGCGCCACACCATTTTGAATTGCAGTACGGATAGTCGCCCCTGCAAAACCACCTACCGCAGCTACTGGGTTAAAGGCTGAAGTAAAGATGAGGGCAAGTGTGGCTGGGATTTTCTCGATATTAAAGAGAATAACTGTAAGAGTTCCCAAAATATAGACGATGGCTATAAAAGGAACAACTGCTGTTGAAACCTTGGAAATGGATTTGAGTCCACCAAAGACGGCGATTCCTACAAAAATGGATAAAATAAGAGCTGTGATAGCTGGATCAATTTGAGCTGTATTTTGGATAGATTCTGTAATTGAATTGACTTGGGTAAAGGTACCAATCCCTAGAAGAGCCACCAACACACCAGCTAGGGCAAAGAAGATTGCAAGGGGACTCCACTTTTCTCCCATACCCAAAAGAATGTAGTGCATGGGCCCTCCAGCTACAGCCCCATTTGCATCCTTGCTACGGTATTTGATAGCCAGCAGACCTTCAGCATACTTGGTTGCCATCCCAAAGAAGGCTGCCATCCACATCCAAAAGAGAGCACCTGGCCCACCAACCTTAATAGCTGTCGCAACTCCGATGATATTTCCCGTTCCAACAGTAGCTGCAAGGGCTGTACACAGTGCAGCAAAACTGGACACATCTCCATGTCCCTTGTCCTTGGTAAAAATCAATTGAAAGGCCTTGGGTAGACGAGCTAGCTGTAAAAGTCCTAGTCGGATGGTTAGATAGATACCCGTTCCGACCAATAACAGTAAGAGGGGAGGTCCCCAAACGAAAGCATCAAGCGCTTTTAGCAATTCTAACATGTCCTACTCCTATCTTTCAACCCCAAAAGAAAGAGCACATGCAAGATACATGTACTCTGGAATGCCTAGATAAATGCCTAAAAGCGGTCTATCTTAGCTCTGTCCTTTTACCTGAGAGTTTGAGCAGTTACCTGCCTTGCCCCTTCGGTGCCTTTACGGTCTCTCCAGAGTTCCGTCCATTTACAGTCATGGAAAACAAACCTTTCTCCACTTCTATTAAACTTCATTCGGTGTTGGTATTTAATTTTTTATTATTCTACAAGAAAAGTGGGGATTTGTCAATGTGTTTGTGAATAAAATAGAAATTAGTTCACCAGTTTTTATTGTATGAATGACCTTATTACCCCAAAAGTAGAGCCATAATTCAATAGAAATCACAACTTTCTGATAAATTTTAAAGTGCTACCTAAACTCATTTCCCACTCTGTGCTTCTCCTAAAAATTTTCGAATCGCTTCTACCATTTTCTCTGGTTCAGTTGACGAAAAAATACGACTATCTCCTCTCAATTCATGACTTGTATTGTCAAAAGCAAAAATTGGTTTATGTTTATTACCAATTTCTTCTACAATCGTTTCTACAACTCCATCATGATTGATATCCAAATAAAAATCCATACTATCCAAAGCTTCTTTCATATTAAAAGGATTAAAATTTGGATAAATTGACAGATTTAAAAATCGTTGCATGTCAACTACACTATCAGCAAAATTTGTTGGCGCTAATATTGTAAAATGAACTTCCGATAGTTCTGACAAAAGATGCTCTATTGATTCTAAAACAGCACTATTTGTAAAAATACAAGTATGATATAACGGTGCTCTCACTAGCTCATTAAAAGAACGTCTAATGATATCTGTTTCCAATAATACATCATTCCAATTCAAGCCATAATAAAACCACCACAATTTACGAAAACGAGTCAAAGTTAAATGAGTCCATGGTTTAAACTCTGATGTATAGTGAATAATCTTAGGTTCAGAATTTCCATAATAGTCGGATTCATACCATTTACTGTTGCCTGTCAAATGTAAAAATTGATCCAAACCAACCATAAAGTTATACTCTTTATCCAAATGTAGCCACTGGTCACCAAAATACATGTTGAGAACACCTTGATCACCATAAACATGCTCATGGTGTTGGACAGTTAACTCTAGTAAACTTTTTGTCGAATGATTTTCCCGCCATTTCTTCGCATCAATCAACAACATACCCGCATTAAAGGTTGTCAACCAACCATCTTGTCCAAAATCTTGAACAGCTGCAATGGCATAGCCTTGTAAATCTAAGAAGAACAATTCATCCAATCTTGCATTCACGATCATATCCGAGTCTAAGTAGAGGACTCTGTCTTCTTCTACTTCATCTGCTATGAAATACCTAAAGAAAGTAGCATAGGACAGAATTGCATTTGGCAAGCGAAAATCACGAAGGTTGTGAGCCGTTTTTTTAACGTTGACAATCTCAGAGCCAATAACCTTAAGGCGATTTCTCATTAAAAGAAACCATTCACTAGGTAAATCGTCATTAAACACATAAAATTTCACTTCATGATTATGAACCGAAACGGATTTTATTACGGTTTCTACCTTATCAAGATAATGAATATCAGCTCCAAGAGCAATCACTTTATGATACATTTTCATTACTACTCTCCACTATCAATTTTCTCTAGTTGATGACGAATAGACATCACCAAGTTCTCTTTATCCTCTAGCCTAAATATTTGATTTCCTTATCACTAAAATCCTACCAATCATATCGTCGACCTCATTTCAGTGGCTAATACCCAATTCAGTTTTAAACACGCGATAATTATTAGATTAATGATTAGAATCAAAAACCCTCACTCCATTTTCAAACATTGAGTCATGATCAATAGTGATTTCTTACATATAACAGATTGAACAATGATCATTAAAAAATCTCTATTACCGACTTTTAATCTTTCATCATCTAAAAACTCCAATATGATAATAATCTCCAACTAACTGTACTAGATCTTAAAAAGCTATCCTGTATTTCTCGACTCTTTTATAAAGTGAAATTTGTAAAAACAGTACTCCTATATTCCCAAAAATCACTCCTCATTGCTATCTCTTTACCGTATATTGACTACTGACTTTATCAATCTTATCTTCAACCTCAAATTTGTATTTTTAACTGACTGGAGCTGTCTTTATAATTTATTGTTTGATTTAGCTTTATTTTATAAATGACGGAATCCTTCTATCCTTTAAAGGTCACAATGGTTGCGCCACTACCGCCAGCATTTTGTGGGGCATAGCCGAAACTCTTGACATGCTTGTTTCTTTGTAGGTATTTGGTGACGCCCTCACGGATGACTCCTGTTCCGATACCATGGATAATGTCTACCTGCGCCATGTTATTGAGCAGGGCTTGGTCGATAAAGGCGTCCAGCTCATTCATAGCTTCTTCGTACCGTTTTCCTCGGAGATCCAGTCTCGCTTGCGGACCACGGCCAGAAGCACGTTTGACGACATTGACTTGTTTTTTCTTGACTGGGGCTTCTTGCTGGTTCTGAACAAGGTCAAATTCTTTCTCTTCCAAGGTCATCTTGATCAAACCAACTTGGGCTTCCCAACGGCCGTCCTTAAGCTGATTGGTCAAGGTTCCACGTTGACCATAACTGAGGACCACAATATCATCTCCCACCTTTGGAGCTCGTTTTTTCTTGGCTTTTTGAAGGACCTTGTTTTTGGACAAGTCGACTTTTTCAGGGGCCAGTTTTTTCAGTTCAGCCTTGGCTTCAATGATTTCATGGGGTTTGAGTTGAGACTTACTGTGGAGGTTCTTGAGAATCTGATCACTCTCACTTAGCGCTAGTTCCACAATCTCAGCAGCTTGTTCACGCGCCTTGTTGAGCTCAGTTTCCTTTTCACGATTGAGCTCGTTGTAAAGTTTTTTGAGTGCTCGGTTCATCTTGAGGTTTTCTTGCTCCACCTCACGGATATTGTCCAAACGTTTGCGACTCTCAAGCGTTTGCTCTTCCAATTGCTCAATGATGCGGTTGACGTCATTATCTTGGTTGACCTGCTGACTGGCATCCCCAACGATGACATCTGACAAGCCCAGGCGTTTAGCAATTTCAAAGGCATTGCTTCGGCCAGGAACTCCCTGCATAAAGCGATAGGTCGGACGCAGACTGGCTGTATCAAACTCCATGCTGGCATTTTGCACAAAGGCTGTCTCAATACCA
>CALHBZ010000025.1 GCA_937930605.1 Streptococcus oralis | reverse complement strand
ATGTTTACTATGGTAAAAATGAATCCATCAAGGGCATCGATATGCAATTTGAAAAGAATAAAATTACAGCCTTGATTGGTCCTTCTGGATCTGGGAAATCTACTTATCTTCGCAGTCTCAATCGGATGAATGATACCATTGATATTGCTAAGGTAACAGGTCAAATCCTCTACCAAGGGATTGATGTCAACCGTCCAGAAATCAATGTCTATGAGATGCGCAAGCACATCGGAATGGTCTTCCAACGTCCAAATCCATTTGCCAAGTCTATCTACCGTAACATCACTTTTGCCCACGAACGTGCAGGTATTAAGGACAAGAAAGTCCTTGATGAAATTGTCGAAACCTCTCTACGTCAGGCTGCCCTCTGGGATCAGGTAAAAGATGATTTGCACAAGTCAGCCTTGACCCTGTCTGGTGGTCAGCAACAACGTCTTTGTATCGCGCGAGCTATCTCTGTCAAGCCAGATATCCTCTTGATGGATGAGCCAGCATCAGCCTTGGATCCGATTGCGACAGCCCAGCTGGAAGAAACCATGTTGGAATTGAAGAAGGATTTTACCATCATCATCGTTACCCACAGTATGCAACAGGCCGCCCGTGCGAGTGACTACACAGGATTTTTCTACTTGGGCGATTTGATCGAGTATGATAAGACATCCAACATTTTCCAAAATGCGAAACTACAGTCTACCAATGACTATGTAACGGGACACTTTGGTTAGAAAGGAAGCAGTATGACAGAACCGATTTTGCAGGTTAAAGACCTGTCCGTTTATTACAATAAAAAGAAGGCCTTGAATAGTGTTTCTCTTTCTTTCCAACCTAAGGAAATAACCGCCCTCATTGGTCCTTCTGGATCAGGAAAGTCCACCCTTCTCAAGGCCATCAACCGCATGGGAGATTTAAACCCTGAGGTAACAACAACTGGAACAGTGATTTATAATGGTCACAATATCTATAGTCCGCGTACCGATACGGTTGAATTACGTAAGGAAATTGGAATGGTCTTCCAACAGCCCAATCCATTCCCTATGTCTATTTATGAAAATGTTGTCTACGGGCTACGTATCAATGGAGTAAAAGATAAGCAAGTTCTAGATGAAGCAGTGGAAAAAGCCCTGCAACGTGCTTCTATCTGGGATGAAGTCAAGGATCGCTTGCATGATTCGGCCATTGGTCTCTCAGGAGGTCAACAGCAACGTGTCTGTGTTGCCCGTGTTTTGGCAACCAGCCCGAAAATCATCCTCTTAGATGAACCAACTTCAGCCTTGGATCCTATCTCGGCTGGTAAGATTGAGGAAACCTTGTATGGTCTAAAAGACAAATACACCATGCTCTTGGTAACGCGTTCCATGCAACAGGCCTCACGTATCTCTGATAAGACGGGCTTTTTCCTAGATGGGGATTTGATCGAGTTTAATGATACCAAGAAGATGTTCCTAGACCCACAAAACAAGGAAACAGAAGATTATATTACAGGAAAATTTGGATAAGGAGTTGAATGATGTTACGATCTCAATTTGAAGAAGATTTGGAGAAATTGCACAACCAGTTCTACGCCATGGGACAAGAAGTGCTCTCACAAATCAATCGTACAGTGCGTGCCTTTGTCACGCATGACCGTGATTTGGCAAAAGAAGTTATCGAGGAAGATGCAGAGATAAATGAATATGAAGTGAAACTAGAAAAGAAATCATTTGAAATGATTGCCCTCCAGCAACCTGTTTCACAAGACCTTCGTACTGTCTTGACAGTTCTCAAGGCCGTATCCGATTTGGAACGCATGGGAGATCACGCGGTGTCAATTGCGAAAGCAACTATTCGCATGAAGGGAGAGCAACGCATCCCCGCCGTTGAAGAAGAAATCAAAAAGATGGGACGCGACGTGAAAGACTTTGTCGAAGCAGCTCTAGATCTTTATCTGAACGGTTCTGTGGATCAAGCATATGAAGTGGCGGCGATGGACGAAAAAATCAACCATTACTTTGATAGCATCCGTGATTTAGCTACAGAGGAAATCAAGAAAAATCCTGAAGCTATCGTTACAGGCCGTGATTACTTCCAGGTCATTTCCTTCTTGGAACGTATCGGAGACTACGCAAAAAATATCTGTGAATGGGTTGTTTACTTTGAAACAGGTAAGATTGTCGAACTCTAAGAAATGGTTTAAATATGCAATGAAAAAGGCTAATTAACTCAGATTAGTCTTTGTTTTTGAATAAAAAGGAATTTTTTGAAATGAAAATTCTAGAAAGTGTTGACAAGTATTTTTAAATAAGTTATAATTATTCAGAAATAACAGAAAGGTCGTTTATTTATGAAGTTCAAGAAATGGATATTAGTTGTGTGTAGCATGCTTGTCAGCATGATTTTAGTGGCCTGTCAATCAAGTGCGGATAGTTCCCAGTCTGCTGTGGATGCTATCAAACAAAAAGGGAAGCTAGTTGTAGCGACTAGCCCAGACTATGCGCCATTTGAATTCCAAGCCTTGGTAGATGGTAAAAACCAAGTGGTTGGTGCAGATATTGATATGGCTCAAGCGATTGCGGATGAACTTGGAGTTAAGCTTGAAATCTCTAGTATGAGTTTTGACAATGTCTTGACTAGTCTTCAAACTGGAAAGGCTGACTTGGCTATTGCAGGAATTAGTGCCACCGATGAGAGAAAGGAAGTCTTTGACTTTTCAATTCCTTACTATGAAAACAAGATGAGTTTCTTGGTTAGAAAAGCCGATTTAGACAAATACAAGGATCTTTCAAACCTAGCAAGTGCAAATATCGCAGCTCAAAAGGGAACCGTTCCAGAAACTATGGTGAAGGAACAATTGCCAAATGCCCAATTGACATCCTTGACCAATATGGGTGAAGCAGTCAATGAATTGCAGGCTGGAAAAGTGGATGCTGTTCATATGGATGAACCAGTGGCTCTTAGTTACGCAGGTAAAAACTCAGACCTTGTCGTTGCGACAGCTACTTTGACGATGAAAGATGGCGAAGCCAATGCCGTTGCCATCAAGAAGAATCAATCAGACTTGAAAGCAGTAGTAGATAAGGTTATCCAAAAACTAAAAGATGATGGAACCTATCAAACCTATCTAGAGAAAGCAGCGAAACTAACAGAAGTTGAACAATAAAAAAGAAAGCAGAGTTGGACTTTAATCCAATTCTGCTTTTATGTATTGTAATAGTGCTTCTAGATTTTCGAGAGAGACTTTGGCAAACTGATAAGGACAGGCTTCCAAATAAGCCTCTTCAAAGAAGTCTAGTTTGAGTGAGCTATGCTTTAAACTGGCAATTTTAGGATAATTTCTCAAATCAAGGAGAAGGCCATCGTGTAGAGGATAGTAGGGCAAGGGACAGGTGTTTTTTTTAAGTACTTCCTTTATCCGAGTCTGATAGTTCTCTTGAAGGGTCAGTCGAGCCAGTCGATTTTTTTCAAATAACTGACTATCGATGTACAGAGAGAGAGCCTTTTGCATGATGAGATTACTATCATAGTCCAAGATATTTTTGTAGGAAACAAAGGTCTCTTTTAGGGCATTTGGGAGAATGAGAGCGGTGATACGAAGGGCTGGAAAGAGACTGGTTGAGAAGGACTTGATATAAATGACCCGATCCTCTGTATCCAGATAGTGGAAGGTCTGGCTTTTTTTAGGGTCTAGGTCTCCTAAATAGTCATCCTCGACAATGTATACTCCATACTGGTTTGCTAGATCTAGAATGACCCTTTTTTCCTGATCAGAATAGGAATGTCCAAGAGGATAGTGGTAGCGAGGAATGTTATAGAAGAACTTGATTTTTCCAGATTTGAACTGTTCTTCTAGTTCGTCAAGGTCAATCCCATCGATTCGACGTTCAATGGTCTGGTAGGCCAATCCCTGAGCCACCAAGAGGCGGTTCATCCGGTGGTAAGTTGGTTGTTCGACCAAAATCTCCTCTCCCTTACTAGGAAAGTCAATCTGAGAAAGGATAAAGAGAGCTTGCTGGGTACCCGAAGTCAGAACTAGTTGGTCTGGTTTGCAGTAGAGGGCTTGGTTGAAAAGAAGTTGATGGACTGATTGCCTTAGTTCCTCCAGGCCTTCTTGGTTGTCATAGTAGTTGAAGAGGTAGTTTTCTCTTCCAATCAGTGTTTCATTGACGCAAAGTCTGAAGTCGTCATAAGCACTGGCATGTTCGTCAGTGACTTCTATTTCCAAGTCCTGATGCTGCCTCTGTTCCAGAACATAATAGCCACTTTGGGGCTTGGCATAGAGGTATTGTTCATGGCGTAATTCTAGCAGGGCTCGTTGTACAGTGTCCTTGCTACAATGAAAGTCCAGACTCAGTTGACGGATGGAGGGAAGTCTGCTACCAGTTGGAAATTTTCCTGATTCGATACCCTTTTTTAGAAAGGAAACAACTGCTTGGTACTTACTTTGTTTCGTCATTCCAGACCTCCTTTGATTTTGTTACATTGTACCTTTTTTTTGCCTACTTGGCAATGGGAAAAGCATTTCTCCCTTTCACATCTAGGAGCAAATGTGGTATACTTAGAAAGTATGATGATTCATTGAATAGAAGATAAGAAAGAGAATGGATAGAAAAGTGCAGGAACCGGTAAAATTATTTCAATACAATACTCTAGGTGCCCTTATGGCTGGTCTCTATGGCGGAACCATGACAGTAGGAGAATTGCTGGAGCATGGTGACCTTGGTTTGGGAACCCTTGATTCGATTGATGGGGAGTTGATTGTCCTTGATGGCAAGGCTTATCAAGCCAAAGGTTCAGGGGAGCAACCTGAAATCGTAGAAGTCGCACCTGATGCCCTTATCCCATATGCGGCAGTGGTTCCCCATCAGGCAGAAGTGATTTTCCGCCAGCGCTTTGAGATGACGGACAAGGAATTAGAAAAGCGGATTGAGTCCTACTATGATGGGGAAAATCTCTTTCGCTCCATCAAGATTCATGGGGAATTCGCCCACATGCATGTACGGATGATTCCCAAGTCAACAACAGACACCAAGTTTGCTGAGGTTGCCACCCATCAACCTGAATATAGTCGTGAAAATGTATCGGGAACCATTGTTGGGTTTTGGACACCGGAGATTTTCCATGGGGTGAGTGTTGCAGGCTACCATTTGCACTTTATCTCTGATGATTTGACTTTTGGTGGACACGTGATGGACTTTGTTATCAAAGAAGGAATAATCGAGGTTGGAGCAGTCGATCAGTTGGACCAACGTTTTCCAGTCCAAGATCGCCAGTATTTATTTGCGAAATTTAACGTTGATGAGATGAAGAAAGACATTGACAAGTCAGAATAGGAGAAAAAGATGACACTACATATTATTCTTACTATGATCGCTTTGGTTTTAGTCCTAGTAGGTGGGACTTGGTACGCCAAAAAACGCTTTAAGATTTCTCTTGCAGTCATGGGCTTGGGGGCAATCGCATTTTTCGTTTCGTCTCAAGTGTTAGAGAAGCTGGTTCACGTTCTAGTTCTTCAACCACAAAAAGATGGAACGATTTCGCTCATGCAGGAGCAACCCTTCCTATATGTTTTTTACGCGATTGCCATGGCTGCCCTTTTTGAGGAAACTGCCCGCCTTGTCTTTTTTAAATGGTTGGAGAAAAAGAGAAGTCTAGAAGAGAAAGACGCTTTGGCTTACGGCTTGGGACATGGAGGTTTGGAGTTGCTCTATCTTGGGATGGGAAGTCTGATCAGTTTGCTGATTCTCTTTTCACTCATCCAGTCTTCAAATACTGATGTAGCCAATCTCCTTCCAAAGACGACACTCGAAACGGTTCAGTCTCTTTCTGTATGGCAGGTTTATTTACTAGGAGTTGAGCGTGTGCTTGCTTTGGTTGTGCAAATTGGTCTCTCTGTTTGGGTCTATCAAAGTGTCCGCCAGAAGAAATGGATCTATCTCCTTGCAGCCTATGGTTTCCATGCCTTGTTTGATTTGGCTCCAGCTTTATCTCAAGTGGGATGGATTGCAAATCCACTTCTAGTGGAGGTCATTCTTCTTTTAGAAGTACTAGCCTTTATCTGGCTAACAAAATCTACATTTTGGAAAAAATCATCATAAAAAGAGGTTTACCTCTTTTTTTATGCGATGCTTTGACACTTCCATTTTTCGGTTCGTCAAAAGCTTTTAAAAATGGTATAATGAAATGACTTTACAAAAGGATGAGAGATATGAGATTAGTAACTAAAATACAAGAACAATTAGAAGGAATTGATATTCGTTTCAAGGAACCCTTGAAGACCTATACCTATACCAAGGTTGGAGGTCGAGCGGATTACCTAGTTCTACCACGTAATCGCTATGAGATGGCGCGTGTCGTCCAATTTGCCAATCAAGAGAATATTCCTTGGATGGTGCTAGGAAATGCCAGCAATATCATCGTGCGTGAAGGTGGGATCCGTGGATTTGTCATCTTGTGTGACAAGCTCAATAACGTTTCAGTTAATGGTTATACCATCGAAGCAGAAGCTGGTGCTAATTTGATTGAGACAACACGTATTGCACTCCGTCATAGTTTAACTGGTTTTGAGTTTGCTTGTGGTATTCCAGGGAGCATCGGAGGAGCTGTCTTTATGAATGCGGGTGCCTACGGAGGTGAGATTGCTCATATCTTGCAGTCTTGTCAAATTTTGACCAAGGAAGGGGAAATCGAGACCTTGTCAGCCAAGGATTTAGCTTTTGGGTACCGCCATTCAGCCATTCAGGAGTCTGGTGCCATTGTCTTGTCAGCTAAATTTGCCCTAGCTCCAGGAACCCATCAGGTTATCAAACAAGAGATGGATCGCTTGACGCACCTTCGCGAACTCAAACAACCTCTAGAATACCCATCTTGTGGCTCAGTATTTAAGCGTCCAGTGGGGCATTTTGCAGGTCAGTTGATTTCAGAGGCTGGTTTGAAAGGCTATCGTATCGGTGGTGTTGAAGTATCTGAAAAGCACGCTGGTTTCATGATCAATATTGCTGACGGAACGGCCAAAGACTACGAGGACTTGATTGAGTCTGTGATTGAAAAAGTTAAGGAACACTCAGGTGTTACCCTTGAGAGGGAAGTCCGTATTTTGGGTGAGAAAGAATAAGGTTGGGGCAGAAAAGTTGCTGCTATAACCATTGTAAAGGGGGTGAAAGCCTATCGTTAGTGCAGAAGTATGTAGGCAGTTCAATCTCCTACACGAGGTAGTAGCGGCCTGACAGAGCCCGGATCTGTTAATTTATGAAAAAGAAGGAATTTATGACAATTGAAAAAACCAATTATTGAATTCAAAAACGTCTCTAAAGTTTTTGAAGACAGCAACACCAAGGTTCTCAAAGATATCAACTTTGAGTTGGAAGAAGGAAAGTTCTATACCCTACTAGGCGCATCAGGTTCCGGAAAATCAACCATCCTAAACATCATTGCAGGTTTACTGGATGCGACGACAGGAGATATTTTGCTGGATGGGGTACGAATCAACGACATCCCAACCAACAAGCGAGATGTTCATACAGTCTTCCAATCCTATGCCTTGTTTCCACATATGAATGTGTTTGAAAATGTTGCTTTTCCCCTCCGCTTGCGTAAAATCGACAAGAAAGAAATCGAGCAACGTGTAGCAGAAGTTCTCAAGATGGTTCAGTTAGAAGGTTATGAAAAACGTTCCATCCGTAAGCTCTCTGGAGGACAACGTCAGCGTGTAGCCATTGCCCGTGCTATCATCAACCAACCCCGTGTGGTTTTGTTGGATGAGCCTTTATCAGCGCTGGACTTGAAGTTGCGAACAGACATGCAGTACGAACTGCGTGAACTGCAACAACGATTGGGGATTACCTTTGTCTTTGTCACTCACGATCAGGAAGAAGCCCTGGCTATGAGTGACTGGATTTTCGTTATGAACGATGGTGAGATTGTTCAGTCTGGAACACCTGTAGATATCTATGATGAGCCAATCAACCATTTTGTTGCCACCTTTATCGGTGAGTCCAACATCTTGCAAGGGACTATGATTGAGGACTACTTGGTCGAGTTTAACGGCAAACGCTTTGAAGCGGTCGATGGGGGGATGAAGCCAAATGAGCCTGTCGAGGTTGTCATTCGTCCAGAGGACTTGCGCATTACCCTTCCTGAAGAAGCCAAGCTCCAAGTCAAGGTTGATACCCAGCTTTTTCGTGGGGTTCACTATGAGATTATCGCCTATGACGAACTCGGAAATGAATGGATGATTCACTCGACTCGCAAGGCCATCGTTGGTGAGGAAATCGGTCTGGACTTTGAACCAGAAGACATCCACATCATGCGTCTCAACGAAACCGAAGAAGAGTTCGATGCTCGTATCGAGGAATACGTAGAAATCGAAGAGCAAGAAGCAGGTTTGATTAACGCTATTGAGGAGGAAAGAGATGAAGAAAACAAGCTCTAAACTCTTTGTAGTGCCCTACATGCTTTGGATTGCACTCTTTGTCCTCGCACCTTTAGTCTTGATTTTTGGACAATCCTTTTTCAATATCGAAGGCCAGTTCAGTTTAGATAATTATAAATCCTACTTTGTGTCACAAAACTTGACCTATCTCAAAATGAGTTTCAACTCTGTTCTCTATGCTGGGATTGTGACTCTGGTGACGCTTCTCATCAGCTATCCGACAGCCCTCTTTTTGACTCGTCTCAAGCACCGTCAACTCTGGCTCATGCTGATTATCCTGCCTACTTGGATTAATCTTCTCCTTAAGGCCTATGCCTTTATCGGAATTTTTGGTCAAAATGGCTCCATTAACCAATTCTTGGAATTCATCGGAATCGGTTCACAACAGTTGCTCTTTACGGATTTCTCCTTTATCTTTGTAGCAAGCTACATCGAGCTTCCTTTTATGATTTTGCCCATTTTCAATGTCTTGGACGATATGGACAATAATCTGATCAATGCTAGCTATGACCTTGGTGCAACTAAGTGGGAGACCTTCCGTCATGTCATCTTCCCTCTATCGATGAATGGAGTGCGAAGTGGAGTCCAATCTGTCTTTATTCCAAGTTTGAGTCTCTTCATGCTGACACGTTTGATTGGTGGGAACCGCGTTATCACCTTGGGAACGGCCATTGAGCAGAACTTTCTAACCAATGACAACTACGGTATGGGTTCCACCATCGGTGTGATTCTTATCCTGACCATGTTTATCACTATGTGGGTGACCAAGGAAAGGAGAGAACGATGAAAAAATTTGCCAATCTCTACCTAGCCTTTGTCTTTATCATCCTTTATTTGCCAATTTTTTACTTGATTGGCTATGCCTTTAATGCTGGCGATGATATGAACAGCTTTACAGGCTTTAGTCTGAGCCATTTTAAAACCATGTTTGGTGATGGTCGTCTCATGTTAATCCTCACCCAGACCTTTTTCTTGGCCTTTCTATCTGCCTTAATTGCGACAGTTATCGGGACTTTCGGTGCCATCTATATCTATCAGTCTCGTAAGAAATACCAAGAAGCCTTTCTATCTTTTAATAATATTTTGATGGTTGCACCAGACGTTATGATTGGTGCCAGCTTCTTGATTCTCTTTACCCAGCTTAAGTTTTCACTTGGCTTTTTGACGGTTCTATCTAGTCACGTGGCCTTTTCCATCCCTATCGTGGTCTTGATGGTCTTACCTCGTCTCAAGGAGATGAATGATGACATGATTCATGCGGCTTATGACCTTGGTGCCAGCCAGTTTCAGATGTTCAAGGAAATCATGCTTCCTTACCTGACTCCGTCTATCATTGCAGGTTATTTCATGGCCTTTACCTATTCGCTGGATGATTTTGCCGTGACCTTCTTTGTGACGGGAAATGGCTTTTCAACCCTGTCAGTCGAGATTTACTCTCGCGCTCGGAAGGGGATTTCGCTAGAAATCAATGCCCTGTCTGCCCTTGTCTTTCTCTTTAGTATTATCCTAGTTGTTGGCTATTACTTTATCTCACGTGAGAAGGAGGAGCAAGCATGAAAAAACTCTATTCATTTTTAGCAGGAATTGTAGCAATTATCCTTGTCTTGTGGGGGATTTCCCATCATCTAGATAGTAAAATCAACAGTCGAGATAGTCAAAAACTGGTTATCTACAACTGGGGGGACTATATCGATCCAGAACTCTTGGAGAAATTCACAGAAGAAACAGGAATCCAAGTTCAGTACGAGACCTTTGACTCCAACGAGGCCATGTATACCAAGATCAAGCAGGGTGGAACGACCTACGACATTGCCATCCCAAGTGAATACATGATCAACAAGATGAAGGACGAAGACCTCTTAGTTCCGCTTGATTATTCAAAAATTGAAGGAATCGAAAATATCGGACCAGAGTTTCTCAACCAGTCTTTTGACCCAGGCAATAAATTCTCTATCCCTTATTTCTGGGGGACCTTGGGAATCGTCTACAATGAAACCATGGTAGATGAGGCGCCTGAACATTGGGATGATCTCTGGAAGCCAGAATATAAGGATTCCATCATGCTTTTTGATGGGGCGCGTGAGGTGCTGGGACTCGGGCTTAACTCGCTCGGTTACAGTCTTAACTCTAAGGATCCTCAGCAGTTGGAAGAAACGGTAGACAAGCTCTACAAACTGACTCCAAATATCAAGGCCATTGTGGCAGACGAGATGAAGGGTTACATGATCCAGAACAATGCTGCTATCGGGGTGACCTTCTCAGGAGAAGCCAGCCAGATGTTGGAGAAAAATCCTAACCTTAAATATGTCGTTCCGACTGAGGCCAGCAATCTCTGGTTTGATAACATGGTCATTCCCAAAACCGTGAAAAACCAAGATGCAGCCTATGCCTTTATCAACTTTATGTTGAAACCCGAAAATGCTCTTAAAAATGCGGAGTATGTAGGCTACTCAACACCAAACCTACCAGCCAAGGAACTGCTCCCAGAGGAGACCAAAGAAGACAAGTCCTTCTATCCAGACGCTGATACCATGAAACACTTGGAAGTTTATGAGAAATTTGACCATAAATGGACAGGCAAATATAGCGACCTCTTCCTACAGTTTAAAATGTATCGGAAGTAGAAAGATAGAATAAAGAAAAAACAGTAGAATGAGTTAAAATCTGATTCTATTGTTTTTTACTTTTCTAGTCATCTTCAGCTAACAGGGATGGCGGAAATGGCACCTTATCTCTACGGTGATGAAATCGCTGAGATTCAAGGTCAAATACCAGTCGGCATGCCTTATGCTGCGGGCTATACTTATGGCTATCATCTGATACAAGCCTATCTGAAAAAGACTGGCAAGAGCATTATTGAAGCGACAGTAACACCGACAGAAGAGATTTTAGAGGTGACGAAAGACTTTTGGCAATGACACATTTTTGCTTGAAAATCTGTCTGAACCTGATATAATGTAGGTAATTTCTGGAGGTGACTATATGCACTATAAAAGAGTCGAATTGAAAGTTACAAATTAAGGTATCCATGAGCGCAAGATTTTTCAAGGTGTCAAGATTTTCAATCGAAGCAAGCTGTCTAAAGATCAGAAAAGCATTATAACACAGAAGCTTTACCTGACACCGAAGCAGAACATCGTCTACTATCAGCGAACAGATGTCAACTATGACCAGAACTGGTACCATCATAAGGACTATTACGAACTAGCTTTTGACCAGTTGGACAGAGAAACTGTCTTTAAGGTTTGTCGATATTTTGACGAACTCAGTCCTTTTCTGGAGAATGAGCTGCTGGAGAAGCTAAAAGAAAAGCAGTCAGCAGGCAAGTTTTTTGAAAAATTAGATATATAAAAATCCGGCTACTTTCACAAGCAGTCGGATTTCTTTGAGTTTTAGTTTGATAATCTTTTATAAGGAAATATAGAGCTATTGTGAACTGCACCCCAAAAGTTAGACAGAAAAAATCTAACTTTTGGGGTGTTTTATTATGAAATTGAGTTATGAAGATAAAGTTCAGATCTATGAACTTAGAAAACAAGGATATAGCTTCAACCAGCTTT
>CALHBZ010000024.1 GCA_937930605.1 Streptococcus oralis | reverse complement strand
CAACCCAGAAATCAACGAAGCACTTGTCGTTGAATTCTACAACAAAATGCTTTAAGATAAGACTTTATATTGTAAGAAGCCTACAACAGTGGGCTTTTTGCTTTGTCTTAAAATGTTGTTTTCTGGGTTTGTTCAGTGTTTAAGAGAGCGTTTTTACTTAACGCCGCTTACGGGATGTGGGTGTCCATTGGGCCTATATCTTTATTGTATTTGTCCCTTTGGGAGCAATAACACTGCTAATTATGCTCGCTATGCCAAGCCAACGCTTTGGAGAAAAAGTGATAGAAAATAGTGAAAAGAATACAGAAGACTCTATATTTGAAGACATGGTACGAAAATATTAAGATATTTTTACTCTATTTAAAAACGGCTGAGTCGTTTCACAGCAAATAATCGCTTCAGGACTAGAACCGTAAATGCCATCAAAGAAATGATGAATTCCCAGATTTTTGGTCATATCATGGGCAGTCGGAGTATTCTTTGTTGTAGTGATATAGAGAGGATAGGTTTGCGAGAGTTCTTGGAGCAGTTCTGTCATTCGGGGGAAAAGCTCTGCTTCATGAATCCCTTTTTTCTTATAGTAAGAACGGTAGATTTGAACAGCTTCTGATATTTGTTTTTTTGGAAGACAGGTCGCAAAACTAGTTTCAAGCGGTGGCCCCATGAAACCACGAATGGTTTTGGCATCAGGGCTTGGAACTCCCAGTTGTTCAAAGGTATGAGCAAAGGAATTATGGATCCCGATGGAACTGTCAACGAGAGTTCCGTCTAGATCGAAAAAGATAGCTGAGATTGATGACATAGTTTCTCCTATTAGATAAGGTTATTCTCCGAAGATTTCTTTTTGTAGGCGACGGCCAGTCGGGGTGGCTGCGAGTCCACCTTCAGCCGTTTCACGAAAGGCAGTTGGAAGGCTGGATCCGACTTGGTACATGGCATCGATAACTTCATCGACAGGGATCTTAGATTCGATACCTGCCAAGGCCATATCAGCCGCGATAAAGGCAAAGCTGGCTCCCATGGCATTTCGTTTGACACAAGGAACTTCAACCAAACCAGCAACAGGATCACAGATGAGACCTAGCATATTTTTAATGACAAAGGCGATGGCCTGGCTAGCCTGATAGGGTGTTCCACCTGCAGCCAAGGTCAAGGCTGCGGCACTCATGGCAGAGGCAGAGCCGACTTCGGCCTGGCAGCCACCTTCAGCACCTGAGATAGAAGCGTTGTTTGCGATAACTAATCCAAAGGCACCAGCAGCAAAGAGGAAATCCAGCTGTTCTTCGTGGCTGAGGTCAAGTTTTTGGATGGCTGCAGTGAGCACGGCTGGCAAACAACCAGCACTTCCTGCGGTTGGAGTGGCGCAGACCAAGCCCATTTTAGCGTTGTGTTCATTGACCGCGATGGCATTTCGGGCCGCTGATAGGATGGTAAAGTCAGACAAGGCCTTGCCACTTTTGAGATGGCGATCTAGCTTGGCCGCATCTCCACCTGTTAGGCCACTGCGGGATTTGTTTTCACTAAGACCGAGCTCGACAGAGGCTTTCATGACTTCTAGATTGCGTTCCATGAGGAGGAGAACTTCTGGCCGTTCCCGACCGGTCAGCTCATATTCTGTTGCAATCATGAGTTCTGCGACATTTCCTTGGAAGTCTAGATCTGCCTGCTCGACCAATTCTTTGATGGAATAAAACATGTTTCCTCCTACTTAAAGAAATTGACATTGTGGAGATGAGGAATTTTTCGGATTTCTTCAACCGCCTCTTCGCAACTTCGACTATCGACTTCGATAATCATGATAGCTTTTTCTCCAGCTTTTTCCCGAGTCACATTCATCTGGGCGATATTGATATCAAAACGAGAGAGGGCTTCTGTAACATGGGCAATCATTCCCGGAATATCCTGATGCACGATGATGATGGTCGGGGTATTCATATTGAGAGAGACGGCAAAGCCATTGAGTTCCGTGACCTGGATATTTCCCCCACCGATAGAAATCCCTGTCACACTAATGGACTTATGGTCATTCTTCACAGTGATTTTAGTGGTGTTAGGGTGAGGAGCATTGCTGTCTTTCTGAATGGTCCAGACAATCTTGATACCACGCTTATGGGCAATCTCGAGACTGTTTGGGATTTCGGGATCATCCGTATCCATACCTAAAATACCAGCGACGAGAGCAAGATCCGTTCCATGACCACGGTAGGTCTTGGCAAATGAGTTAAATAATTGGAATTCTACCTCTGTCGGCGTATCGTCAAAGATGGAAGAGACGATTTTTCCGATACGAACAGCGCCAGCAGTATGGCTACTTGATGGGCCAATCATGACAGGCCCGATAATATCAAAGACAGATTGAAAACGAAGTGATTGCATCTGTTTCCCCTTACAAAGATTCTTATATCTATTATATCAAAGAATGGACCACTGCGCTTATTTCCCTTATCAAAAGCTCAAAATGATTAAAGATAGTATAAAACAAGGCCTTTTGTGACAAAAACCTCCTTAAAACGGTAAATATAAAACATTTTTGTAATATTTCTACACGAAACCGTCAAGAAATGGTAACATTCAAGGAGTAAAATAGTATCATAGATAAAAAGGAGAAATTTCAGAAATGACATTAACAACTAAAAAAATCAAATCAACTCTTGCAGGGGCAGCAGCCTTGCTTACGTTCTTTGTACCAGCACTTGCTTCTGCGCAAGAAACGGTAACTTACACAGTTAAACCAGGTGACACTCTTTCAGAAATCGCTGAGAAGTACAACACTACTGTTGAAAAATTGGCAGAAAAAAATAAGATTGAAAACATCCACTTAATCTTTGTGGATCAAGTTTTGGTCATCGAAGGAACAGCTCCATCGACAGCAACTGCAACAGATGCAGCTTCTGCGACAACCTATGAAGCACCAGTTGCTACAGAGGAAACAAGCGAAGCTACAACTTATGAAGAAGTTGCTGAAACAACAACTTACGAAGCACCAGCAGCTCCAGTAGCAGAAGAAAGCTACACTGCACCAGCAGCAACTGTTAGCGGATCTGAAGCAGAAGCCAAAGAATGGATCGCTCAAAAAGAATCAGGCGGTAGCTACACAGCTACAAACGGACGTTACATCGGACGTTACCAATTGACAGATTCATACTTGAACGGTGACTACTCAGCTGAAAACCAAGAACGTGTGGCAGATGCTTACGTTGCAGGACGTTACGGTTCATGGACAGCTGCCAAGAACTTCTGGCTTAACAACGGTTGGTATTAAGATGATATAGAAAAGGAAGTCTCAATGGCTTTCTTTTTTGTTTACAAAGATGTTAACTTCTCGCTCTAGCTCTGTTAGTAAGTGTTCATCTTCGACTAGTTTAGCTAAGGAGAGTCCATTCTATATCAACTGAGCATCATTAGCACAAATGCCGATACGAATATAGGAAAACGCAAGTGTATCATACTGTTTGCTTACTTTTGCCTCCTCTAAGAGAGTGTAGCAAAGCTGTTTGCAAAGCAACTTATCACCATTGTAAAGATAAAGAGTTGAGAGATTCAGAAGCAACATCATACGAAGCTGAAAGACAGGACTATAGTGTTTATAAACCTCTAGTCGTTCGAGAATTTTTTCGGTAATCTGATGAATATACTCCATAGGAAAAGCAAAGAGAATGGTATTAAGGACTTTGAGGTCGCTCTCATACCAAGTATCTTGTTTCTCAATCTTATCCCATAGTCTGTTTACAATGTTATCAACCTTACTTGACAATTTTTCTATCCCATTTTCACGGATGTAGATAACGATTTCGAGCATATCTTGTAACTGCTGGATGGGGAAATCATGGTGTGTTTTTAGATATTGTTGGCATTTTTTAAGTAATTTACTTAAGTCGCTCGTACCACTAATAGAAGCCATTTTTAGAAAAGTCTGCATGATAGTTGATCGTTCACTTGGTTGGTAGAGATGGCAAATATAGTCAAACTCTTCAAAGGTCATATTAATTTGCTGGAGAAGAAACTCCATATTCTCATATTTAGGGGTTGTCTTGCCACTTTCGATTTTTGATAGGCTGGTTCTTGAGAGAACACCCCCACAGACCTCCTCCTGAGTCAGTCCTTTTGACTCACGTATTTCTTTATAGACCTTTCCAAAATCGTAGCGCATGATTTCCTCCTTATTTGTGAAAAAAGTTAACAAAAAATAGAAATTGATTAAAAATATTGTATCATAGTAGTATAAAAAGTAAAAAAGAAAGTTAAAATAATTTGTGAAAAAGGTTAACAAATTCTACGACAAGGTATATTGTATTTTATATTCAAGATGATAAAGTGCTGAGGAGGTATCTTTATGAAAAAAATCAGTAATTTCTGTATGTTACTCCTACTTCTGTGTACCACTTTTTTTGTTTTTAATGTAAACTACACACGAGAAGTAGTTCGGATTCAGGAAATGGGAAAAACAGCGGGTTCTTTGGATGTATACTTGAAAGATGTCAATGAACCTGCAGCGTCTGTTCTTCGATTTTTTGAGGATGTATCAAAGGAATACAAAGTCTCTATTATCAAAACAGACAGTGGTGATGAGGTGATCAAGTCTGGTGTTTTTGATAAAGATACCTTCCCCTACCAAGAGTTCGGGATTTCCTCCCTTGATTTTACAGAAAATGGTGAGGGAGTCTATAGTAATAAAGATCTTTCTAATAAACTTGGTACGATTCCGACCTTTCTAAAAGCCAAGCCTATTCAGCTTATGACTTTTCAAACCTATATCAAAGATACATCTCGTAGTTTAAATGGTCGCTACACGATTAGTTCGACCCAAGAGATGGATAGAGATCAGATTTTACAGAAGTGGAGTGATTTTTTCAAGACCGACCAGACTACCTTGCTAGAGCCGACCTACAAAAGTGCAGTGGAAGTCATAAATCGAGACTTGCTTTTATCTGCTATTGTTTTTGCCTTGGCTATTTTACTTCTTGTCTTAGTGACAGTGTATCAGCCGATGATGGAAATGAAAAGAGTTGGGGTACAAAAGTTACTTGGTTTTCAAGATCGGGCTGTTTTAGCTGATGTTGTTAAAGGCAACCTCTACCTCCTCCTAGGTGGGGCGCTTGTGATCAATCTAGGGGTGTTTTTCTTGCTTGATTATAAGCCGAAAGATTTGTTCCCTATGCTGTGGTTGTCTCATTTTTTGCTTTTGCAGCTTTATCTCTTTATCAGTTGGTTGACTTATCTCTTAATTCAAAAAATTACAATCAGCTCTCTGCTGAAAGGTTTTTCATCTTTCAAATTTAGTCTACTCTTTAATTATTTGATGAAAATAGGAATCACCATTTTACTGGCAGTCTTGCTAGTTGGGGTAGGAAAAAGTTTGGAGCAAGAAAACAAAGAGTTGGATTACCAGAAACAGTGGATCAGTCAAGGAAATTATCTGACCTTGGAAACTTTCCAACTCAATGATAATCTGTGGCAAGAACAGTTGGCAGGCTCAGGGCAGGCAGTGGATTATTTCTATCGATTTTATCTGGATTTGGTAGAAAAAACGCAGGCGGGCTATGTGAGAAGTAGCAGTCTTCCTGTACAAAATTTTTTCAAATCAGAACAGATTCAGCAATATCAGTTAACAGATACGATGGATGTTTACTATGCTAATCGCAATTTTCTAAAGAGCAAGGGATTCAAGTTACCCGATACCGGCACTAAAAAAGTTATTTTGATGCCAGCAAGTACGAAAGGTGAAGAAGATAAAAATCAGCTCTTGGGGAAATTAATTGCCTATCTTTCTATGAAGTATGAAGAGCAGCAAAAACGAACGATAGAGGTGATGGATGTCGAGATTGCCTATTATGAAGGAGATTGGTCATTTTTTCCATATAGTGATAAGCGAAAGGAAAATCTCTACAATCCAATTATTAACTTGGTCAATGATTCTGATATGATGTGGGATGAAAAAGCCTCCCTGTCAACAACAGGTTTAAATAATCCCATTAAAATCGAAAATACGATTCAACATCAAAAAGAGATTACAGAGTTAGTTGAGAAATTGTCAGATGGAAATTATTTAAAATTTTCATCTATTCAAGCCATTCAACAAGAGAAGGTGGATAGTTATCGAGATGCTGTTCGGAATTTCAATATACTCTTTGCTTTGGTTGGTCTTCTTAGTATGATGATTTCCTACTTCTTACTAGTAACCACTTTCTTATTGAAGCGAACAGATATTATTACCAAGAAGTTTATGGGCTGGAAATTGATAGATCGGTATCGTTCCTTGCTGGGTCTTCTATTAGCTGTCTATAGCCTTCCTTTTGTAGCCCTGGTATTCTTGGCTCACGCTCTTTTTCCACTCTTAATTTTTGTAGGCTTTACATGCGTAGATATTCTGTTTGTACTTTTCTTGGGTTCTAAGATGGAAAAACGAAATGTGGCGCAGTTATTGAAAGGGGATCACTTATGATAAAGTTGGAAAATGTTACGAAAACCATTGGGAAAAAAGTTATTTTGGAGAACTTATCTCTAAAAATTAACCAAGGAGATTTAGTTGCCATTGTTGGAAAAAGTGGCAGTGGCAAGTCAACCTTGTTAAATCTCTTGGGTTTGATAGATGGCGATTACAGTGGATATTATGAAATTTTCGGTCAGAAAAATGTACCTGTCAATTCTGTTAAGTCGCAAGCGATTATCCGCGAACACATTTCCTATCTTTTTCAAAATTTTGCTCTGATTGATAATGAAACAGTGGAGTATAATCTCATGCTTGCTCTAAAGTATGTGAAATTGCCCAAGAAAGATAAAGTTAAAAAGATAGAAGAAATTTTAGAGAGAGTGGGATTGTCATCAACCCTACATCAGAAGGTTTCAGAGTTATCTGGAGGGGAACAGCAACGAATCGCAGTTGCTAGAGCCATTTTAAAACCGAGTCAGCTCCTTTTAGCAGATGAACCAACCGGCTCTCTAGACCCTGAAAATCGAGATTTAGTTTTAAACTTTCTCTTAGATATGAACAAGGAAGGGAAAACGGTCATTATCGTTACCCACGATGCCTATGTAGCTCAACAATGCCATCGAGTCATTGAATTGTGAAAAATACCTCCTAACCATATTTATTAAAAACGATAATTCCTATGGAGATCGTATGACTCTGAAGTTTCGAATACTTAAGTTCTTATGGTTTTGAGCTATTCTAGCTTTAGAATCCTTCAGAACGTAAAATTTTAAGCAGTCAAAGACCTAGAATACTCGTAAAACATTTATTTTATAGCAATTCTAAACTTAGAATTGCATTGATATATATGTATTTAAGCTATTCGATAGTTAGGACAGCTCTATTCTGAGAAATCTGAGCTATCAATGCTTTAGAATAGTATTTCGCCAATGATTTTTGTTGAAGGATTGATTGTTTTATGATAGTCTAAAATAAAACTGATTTAATGGAGCAAATGGAGAATCGTTACATGAAACATTTTTTTGCAGGAATTGGTGAGATAAGATTTATTAGTTATCTATTGTCTCTATGTGTAGGACTAGCCCCTCTTTTTCATATCTATGTAATAGGTTCGGAACTGAGTTTTGTGAAAATAGTATTATCTATTTTGGGTATTATATTTGTTTGTATTTTAACTATTGCTCGAATTTATAGGACTTTTTTCTATAAAGAATAGTTTGGATTTGAACTGTGTCTAAAGCCAGAGGTTGGTAGAGTATCAGCCTCTTTCTTGTCTTCTTCTTTAAAGCGTGCTATAATGAATCTTGCTCAAGCGACCTTCAATCGTGAAGCACACACGACCTTCAATCGTGAATAAACGAATAGATGGGAGACTTATCATGAGTGATAACTCTAAAACACGTGTTGTTGTGGGGATGAGTGGTGGTGTTGATTCGTCGGTGACGGCTCTTTTGCTCAAGGAGCAGGGCTACGATGTGATCGGTATCTTCATGAAGAACTGGGATGACACAGATGAAAACGGCGTCTGTACGGCGACCGAAGATTACAAGGATGTGGCTGCGGTGGCAGATCAGATCGGCATTCCCTACTACTCTGTCAATTTTGAAAAAGAGTACTGGGACCGCGTTTTTGAGTATTTCCTAGCGGAATACCGTGCAGGGCGCACGCCGAATCCAGATGTTATGTGCAACAAGGAAATCAAGTTTAAGGCCTTTTTGGACTATGCCATGACCTTGGGCGCAGACTATGTGGCGACTGGGCACTATGCCCGAGTGGCGCGTGATGAGGACGGGATAGTTCACATGCTTCGCGGCGTGGACAATGGCAAGGACCAGACCTATTTCCTCAGTCAACTTTCGCAAGAACAACTCCAAAAGACTATGTTCCCATTGGGACATTTAGAAAAGCCTGAAGTACGCAGACTAGCAGAAGAAGCAGGCCTTGCGACTGCTAAGAAGAAAGACTCGACAGGGATTTGCTTTATCGGCGAAAAGAACTTTAAAAACTTTCTCAGCAACTACCTACCAGCCCAGCCAGGTCGCATGATGACAGTGGATGGACGTGATATGGGTGAGCATGCAGGCCTTATGTACTATACAATCGGTCAGCGTGGCGGACTGGGTATCGGTGGGCAACATGGCGGTGACAATGCGCCTTGGTTCGTTGTCGGAAAAGACCTAAGCAAGAATATCCTCTATGTCGGCCAAGGCTTCTACCATGATTCGCTCATGTCAACCAGCCTAGAGGCCAGTCAAGTTCACTTTA
>CALHBZ010000023.1 GCA_937930605.1 Streptococcus oralis | reverse complement strand
TATCAGGAATTTATCAGCACTTTGGACCAAGTTCAAGAGATTGAAATCAAGCAAAATGCTCTTTCCTTCACCACCAAAGAAGCCAGCCAGGTATGGGAAGCCTTGCAAGAACAGGGCTGCACGATCGAAGAAATTGAAGTTCGCAATCGAACTCTCTTAGACAGTATCTTCGAAACGACTCAAGACTAAAGGAGATTGACGATGAAAAATATGACAAGTCTCATGAAAGTGGAAATCATTCTGATGAAACGGCAAGCCGTCTACTACTTGCTATCCATCGGACTACCAAGTGTGTTTTACCTTATTTTTTCTGGTATGATGTCAGGGTCAGATATTCCGGAAATCGTTCTTCAAGCCTATCTTTTTGCTATGACGCTCTTTAGTATCATGTCAAGCGCCTTTTTCAGTATCCCTAGCACACTCGAATCTGACAAGACAAACAACTGGCAAAAATTGATTCAACATTCTCCAGTTTCTATGGTAGAATATTATGTATCAAAACTGTTCAGTACTCTGCTGACCTTCTTGTTATCAATTATAGTTGTTTTTTCAGTTGGTCATTTTGTCCGTGGAGTGACTCTTCCTTGGCTTGACTGGTTGGTGATTGGTGTTATTTTGCTGGTCGGAAGCCTGGTCTTTATCAGTATGGGTGTTTTGGTGAGCTTGCTTCCCAGTGCTCAATTGATGACGGTTGTTGGCAATATTGCCTATATTGCTTTGGCTGTCCTAGGTGGACTGTGGTTCCCCTTGAATTCCTTCCCAGAATGGCTCCAATCCATTGGAAAACTGACTCCAACCTATCAACTGATGCAGGTCGTCTCTGCTTATTTGGAGCACCATGAGTTTAATATTCTTTCTGCCCTAGTTGTACTAGGCTATACAGTGTTCTTTAGTGTACTGGTAATCCAGCTTAAAAAACGGATCGAGGTAAAATAAATCTATGTTGGAAAAAATTAAACACATTAATTATATGTTTCATATTTCAACAGTGTTTATCATCTTTCCTATAGCGGGTGTCATCGGTGGAGAGTACCCGCTTTTAACCTTGCTATGGACCTTGCTATTTGTCCTTGCCTTCTATTCGGTTTTAATCAGTCAGAATCGCACCGTGCAGTGGCTAGCTTGGTGGGTCATGATTGCCTACATTTTTTATACATCGGTTTGGCTGAATTTGGGCTTCACATGGTTTATCTTTTATTTATCCAATCTCCTCATTTATGAGCTGGATGAGATTTCTTTTCGCTCTTGGCGTTTTGTCAGTTTTATTGTCTTACAACCGATGATTTTAACTGGAGTCTATATGGTTGGTCAAGTTAGTCCCTGGCAGCTACTCTTTTTCTTGGTGACCTTTGTTTTTTCTGATGCCTTGACATTTGGTCTTTATCGAATTCAGGTTACAGAACAGATAAAAGAAGAAAAGATGAAACAAAATGCCAAGCTCAATCTTTTTTTGGCTGAAAATGAACGCAGTCGAATCGGTCAGGATCTCCATGACAGTCTAGGCCATACTTTTGCCATGTTGAGTGTGAAGACGGACCTTGCCCTCCAGCTTCTTCAAATGCAGGCCTATCCTCAAGTGGAAAAAGAATTAAAAGAAATTCATCAGATCAGTAAAGAATCCATGAACGAAGTTCGTACCATCATTGAAAATCTCAAAACCAGAACACTTGCCTCCGAGTTTGCGACTGTTAAAAAAATGCTGGAAATTGCAGGAATTGAAACGGAAGTCAATCACCAACTAGATACTGCTAGCCTAACTCAGGAATTGGAGTCAACAGCTTCCATGATTTTGCTTGAATTGGTGACCAATATCATCAAACATGCCAAAGCATCCAAAGCCTACTTAAAATTAGAACGAACAGAGAAAGAACTTATTCTAACAGTGAGAGATGATGGCTGTGGCTTTGCTTCTCTAAAGGGAGATGAACTCCATACCGTTCGAGATCGTGTCCTTCCTTTTTCAGGAGAAGTAAAAGTGATCAGTCAGAAACATCCAACTGAAGTGCAGGTTCGACTACCTTATAAGGAGAGAAACTAAGATGAAACTACTTGTTGCAGAAGATCAAAGTATGTTGCGAGATGCTATGTGCCAGTTGCTTACCTTTCAACCAGATGTAGATTCTGTCCTACAAGCTAAGGATGGCCAAGAGGCAATCCAACTCCTAGAAAAAGAGTCTGTGGATATCGCCATTCTTGACGTAGAAATGCCTGTTAAGACAGGCCTCGAAGTCTTGGAGTGGATACGAACAGAAAAGGCGGAAACAAAGGTGGTTGTGGTGACGACTTTCAAGCGCCCCGGCTATTTTGAACGTGCGGTCAAGGCTGGAGTGGATGCTTATGTCTTAAAAGAAAGAAGCATTGCGGACCTTATGCAAACCTTGCACACTGTTCTCGAAGGACGCAAGGAATATTCGCCTGAATTGATGGAAGTGGTGATGACACATCCCAATCCGTTAACAGAGCAAGAAATCGCTGTTTTAAAGGGAATTGCTCAGGGCTTGTCTAACCAAGAAATCGCAGATCAGCTTTATCTATCAAATGGAACCGTCCGAAACTATGTTACCAATATT
>CALHBZ010000022.1 GCA_937930605.1 Streptococcus oralis | reverse complement strand
AGTCAACGTCTTTAACAGTCAATTTTGCCATTAGATATGACTCCTTCTTTTTTTATACGTGTTAATTATATCACAAAATCAACAAAAGAGATAGAAAAAGCCTGCACTTTTCCAGTTCTTTCTTGCAATTGAAACTAGCATTCCTTAAAATCAAAACTAGAAAAACCTTATCAAATAAGTAATGAATGCGAGATAAAATCATTAAAACAAGGCCTGACTAATCTACAGTCAAACCTTGTTTTTAGTTGTTAAGAGGAAATCCAAGATTCGTAAATCCGATTAGTCTTCTCTCTTTTTCAAAGCTACAAGTCCATAGCCACTCATCACTCCGAGAAGCCCCAGAGCTACTAGACTGGCATCTGTTTCTACTCCTGTATTTGGCAGTTGTTTGCTTGCTACTTCACCTTTGACAGGCACTTCTGCAGTTGGAGCATTGGTACTTGGTGTAGCTGGAAGTTCCTTTTGCTCTTTAGAGAGGGTATCAGCATGAGGTTTATCTGGACTTGGCGCCACTTCTTTTGTTCCAACTTCTGTGATTTCTGGGATAGCTTCCTTAAGAACTTCTGTTGAACGAAGGGTGCGTTTGCCTTGGGCATCTACTTCTACTAGACGACGAATTTGACCTTCTTCTCCTTTTTGGACAAGTTGACGTTGACCTTTAAGAAGATCCACATTTTGTCTTTCTTGACGATTGAAGGCAACTGTATCCTCTTCAATTTCAAGAGTTGGTTTTTCGTGAACTAAATCTTTCACACCCTCAGCTGGTTGGTTACTTGACAGAACTTTCGTTCCAACTTCTGTGATTTCTGGGATAGCTTCCTTAAGAACTTCAGTTGAACGAAGGGTGCGTTTGCCTTGGACATCTACTTCTACTAGACGACGAATTTGACCTTCTTCTCCTTTTTGGACAAGTTGACGTTGACCTTTAAGAAGATCCACATTTTGTCTTTCTTGACGTTCGAAGGCTGTTGTTTCTGTTTCAATAACCAGTTCAGGGAGGGCTTCAACTGTTGGAGCTACTTCATTTGGATCCATACTACCAACGTGGTGGCTTTCTTCTGCAGGAGCTAGTTTCTTATTCAGCTTTTCTTTCATGTCCGCAAAAGCTTGTGGAGTTGGTGTTTGTGAAGACAATAAAGCTTCTGCTTGGGCAATCAACTCAGCTTGAGAATCTTTTTCACGGACAGATTCGAGCAAGCCTTCCAATTCTTCTCTAGCAGTTTGATACCGTTGATTGCCATCCAAGTCCGCACCTGCTTGTTTCAACTCATTCAAAGCCCGGTTGACTTCTTCTTGGCTAGCATTGTGGTTTTCTGCTACAGCTTTCGCAGCATTGAGCTTCTCTACTAACGCTCCTTGTTTGTCCTCACTTGAGAAGGTATAGGCAAGGGTTGACTGACGACCTTGGGCAGCAGTAATTTCTTGTTTGAGGTACTCATCATTGACTGCAGCCTTTGGAGAAACCAAGA
Organism: Streptococcus oralis; assembly: GCA_937930605.1. Lineage (GTDB taxonomy): Bacteria > Bacillota > Bacilli > Lactobacillales > Streptococcaceae > Streptococcus > Streptococcus oralis_CO. Next base: position 30 of record CALHBZ010000022.1, on the reverse strand, counting down.
CATCAAACTCAGCTGTGTGCCCCTTGTAAT
>CALHBZ010000021.1 GCA_937930605.1 Streptococcus oralis | reverse complement strand
TTTTTGTTAGGTTTATTGGCTCGGACCATGCTAGTTCCTCTGCTTTTTCTCGTACCTCAAATCTATAATCTGGGGAACTACCTGGCAGCTCACACGAGTTGGGGGGCTTATTTGCCCCAGCCAGCAGGAGAGCTGTTTACTGCAACGCCAACTTCCCAATATGCTAACAATCCCTTGCAAGGGCTGTTGATACTTGGTGCATGGTTGCTAGTCATCGGCGGCATGACCTCTCTGCGCTTTTTGAAGACGGATTTAGGAGGGCGCTACTGATGATCAAAGCTCTGCTTAAAAGTGAATGGATTAAGTTCCGTTCTTACTATCTCGCTCTTGGTGCCGTCTTGGTGGTTCTGGTAGTCGTTCCTTTTTTTCTGATGAATCTTGACTATAGTCAGGCAGCGGTTGGCCAGACGAAAGCTCTGAGCGAGACTTTACATGCCCTCTATTTAGCGCAGCCTGTCATCGTCATCTTTACTTCCCTCTATTTTGCCCAGGAGTTTGTCAAGTCTGGGATGCGAACGAATTTTCTAGCCGTATCAAATAGAAAGGCTTGGTTGGCTGGGAAATTCCTTTTTCTGACCTTGCTGCTCTTGGTTCTCTACAGTGTCATGATAGGCAGCTGTTTCCTTGTTATGCTGGCTCGTTTTGACCTAGACTTTAGCTGGTCCTTGCTGGGGAAATTCCTCTATTACAGCTCTTTTGGTCTTCTCAGCAATCTTTTTCTGGCTTTTTTAACTGCCGGCCTCGCTTTGCTATTTCAATCTTGGGTTGTGCCGGTGTCGGTACTCTTTCCTCTCTTGATTGGTCTAAGCCGTTTATTGGCAACTTTCATCAAAGAAGCAAAATACCTGCCCGATCTGGCTACACTAAATCTTTTTGAGTATGAAGGACTTCAGCATTCAATAGATCTCTCAGGGCTGGGAACACAGCTGTTATGGTTAGCTTTGGTTTGGAGCTCTGCTATATTCTTAACCTTGAAACGAGATGTTCGCTAGAGGTATGCTATAATGGAAATCATGAGACAGTATCGTATTTTGGTGGTTGATGATGACCAAAGCATTTTGAAGCTGGTGAAAAACGTCCTAGAGCTCGATGCTTATGATGTGAAGACACTTGATCGGATAGAAGACATAGAGCTGACGCATTTTGTCGGATATGACTTGATTCTACTGGATGTGATGATGGAGCCTGTTAATGGTTTTGAGCTGTGTTCCTATATTCGTCCTCATCTTTCATGTCCAATCATCTTTCTGACGGCTAAGGAGTTGGAGGCGGACAAAGTGGAAGGGCTCTTTCGCGGAGCAGATGACTATATTGTCAAGCCTTTTGGAACCAAAGAATTGCTGGCGCGTGTCAGGGCTCATCTTCGGCGTGAAGAAAGACGTGAGGAGCGCTATTCTGAAATTGCTTCTTGTCAATTTTATCCAGAGCGCTATGAAGTTGCCTGTTTTGGTAAAGTCTTGAAATTTTCAGAGCGAGAGTTTAAGTTGCTGCATTTACTAGCTAGCAATCCCAAGCAGACCTTTTCAGCTGAACGCCTGCATACCTTGCTTTATCCAGAAAGCTCAGAAACACAGCTTCGCTCCATCTCAGAATACGTATATCAGATTCGCCAAAAATGCAAACAAGAAGGGCTGCAAGCAATCGCAACTGTGAGAGGAGTAGGCTATAGATGGCAATTAGAACCCGAAATTTCAAAAGCCTAGTCTGGACAACCAGCTTAAAAATCGTTTTTTTCCATGTTTTGGTTTTTGTGCTTATAGGCTATGAATTTACGCAAGGAAGTGATTACGTCCTTTTCACCTTGTTCTTTTGGGCAGGGAGCTTGCTGCTGATTACTTTTTACCATATTTTGAAATTGCTCCGAAAAATCGACAGGGAAATAAAAATGCTAACGAGCGAAAAGCTTTTAGAAGAAAATCAAAGCCAGCTTTTTCGGATTGAGGAAATGCTAGAAGTCTATAACGATTTACGGAGCAGCCACCAAGAAAATGCTCGTCTTCTAGAAAAAGAGCAGCAGCATAATCAGGAGTTAATTTTACAGTTATCAGCGACATCGCACGATTTGAAAACGCCCCTAACTGTGATTAAGGGTAATGCTGAGCTCTTGGAAATGGCGCAGTTAGGCCAGCCACAGGCAGACTATGCTGCTGAGATTTTGCAGGCTAGTTACAAGATGGAAGAATATTGTGGCTCTCTTATTGATTACGCTAAGACTTTTCAGATTGATGTTAATCAGTTCAACCAACTTTCCTTAGGGGACTTTTTGGCTTATCTCCAGGACGACTGGGCACTGTTCAGCAAACAGGAAAGTTATCGTTTTTCTCTCCAAGAAGATTGTGATCTTAGTCTGATTTTGTCGATTCATTTGGACTATCTCAAACGGGCTTTGCTCAATATTTTACTGAATGCGCTTGAACATGCTGACCCAGATCAAAAGGAAGTCAAGTTGATGGTATCAGTGCAGCAGGACCAGTTGGTTTTTGCAATCTGGAACAACGGTCCTTCATTTTCAGAGGAGATGCTGCTGGGAGCGGAACGGCTCTTTTACCAGAGTGACCAAAGCCGCAATTCAGCTAATCCCCATCATGGTATCGGCTTAGCCTTTTCTAAGCAGGTGGCTCTCTTGCATGGTGGTCGTCTGACCCTGCTCAATTCAGATCAAGGAGGAGCCTGTGTCGAGTTGACAATTTCATTGAAATAAATGAGGATGGAAAGAAACATAAAACGCATAATACCAAGTGTTCAAAAAAACTTGATATTATGCGTTTTATCTTTTATCATGTAAAGATTTACTGGATTTTCCCTCAGATTGAGTTTTTTTCCCAGCCTTGTTCATTTATTTGCGATACAAGCGATCGTATTGGTAGTAAGGGTCAAAGGTCACGTTGATGCCTAGCTTGCGAAGGACGTTCTTGTCTTCGTCTGTCAAGATGATAGTTGAGTGAGCTTCGCTTCCTTTGAGGTTACCAAGTTCCTTCATAGCGCGCGCAGCATCAGGGTTTTCCATGGCTGTGATGGCAAGAGCAATCAGGATTTCATTTGAGTGCAGGCGCGGATTGCGACTGCCTAGATGATTGATTTTAAGACCTTGGATTGGTTTGACAACTTCAGGCTCGATTAGTTTCACTTCTTTAGCGATAGCAGCAGATTTCTTGATGGCATTGATCAAAGCAGCAGCTGTTGGACCAAAGAGTTCTGAGTTTTTACCAGTGACAATGTCACCAGATGGTAATTCGAGAGCTAGGGCAGGTCCGCCGGTTTCTTCAGCCTTTTGACGTGCTGCGACAGCAACTTTACGGTCTGCAGGTGTGATACCGAGGTCGTTCATGAGAAGTTCAATCTTCTTGACAGCAGTTTCTCCGACTTTTTCAGCTTTGAAATCAAGAACGGTTTGATAGTAGCGACGGATGATTTCTTGCTTAGAAGCTTCGATAGCGGCTTCATTATCTGTAATAGCAAAACCAACCATGTTGACACCCATGTCTGTCGGTGAAGCGTATGGAGATTCACCTAGAATACGTTCTAGCATGCGCTTGAGCACTGGGAAAATTTCGATATCACGGTTGTAGTTGACAGTGGTTTCTCCGTAGGTTTGGAGATGGAAGGGGTCAATCATGTTGACATCATCTAGGTCTGCTGTAGCAGCCTCGTAGGCCAAGTTGACTGGATGATGAAGGGGCAGGTTCCAGACTGGGAAAGTTTCAAACTTAGCGTAGCCAGACTTGATACCGTTGATTTGGTCGTGGTACATATTGGACACACAGGTTGCCAATTTCCCAGAACCAGGTCCAGGAGCCGTTACGACGATTAATTTACGACTGGTTTTGATGTAGTCGTTTTTCCCCATACCTTCTGGAGAAATGATATGATCCATATCCGTTGGGTATCCTTTGATTGGATAATGAAGATAAGAATCAATTCCGTTTTTCTCTAGCTGGTTGCGGAAGGCATCTGCAGCGGGTTGGCCAGCGTATTGTGTGATGACAACAGATCCGACAAAAATCCCCAATTCATTGAATTTGTCAATCAAACGAAGAACTTCTTGGTCATAGGAAATACCCAAGTCACCACGTGCTTTGGAATGCTCGATGTTGCTAGCATTAATAGCGATAACAACCTCAACCTGCTCTTTCAATTCTTGCAAGAGTCTGATTTTATTATCAGGCTCATAACCAGGAAGTACACGAGCAGCGTGGAAATCTTCTAACATTTTGCCGCCAAACTCTAGGTAAAGCTTGCCGTCAAATTGGTTAATACGCTCCAAAATGTGGTCGCGTTGTAGATTCAAATATTGTTCAGAACTAAAAGCTTGTTTTTTCATTTTTTTACCTCTGACCTCCATTATAATAAAAAATTGGAAGTTAGGAAACTATAAAGGTAAAAAAGGAATCAAAAAATTAGGCAAACGCTTGCACTAAGTTTTAAAAAACGCTATCATAGACTATAGAATATTAAAATAATGAGGTAAAAAGATGCAAGAAAAATGGTGGCACAATGCCGTAGTTTATCAAGTCTATCCCAAGAGTTTTATGGACAGCAATGGAGATGGAATTGGCGATTTGCCAGGAATTACTAGTAAGTTAGACTATCTAGCCAAGCTAGGAATCACAGCGATTTGGCTTTCTCCCGTTTATGACAGTCCTATGGATGATAATGGTTATGATATTGCTGATTATCAAGCGATTGCTGGTATTTTCGGGACCATGGAGGATATGGACCAACTGATCGCAGAAGCTAAGAAGCGTGATATTCGAATTATCATGGACTTGGTGGTCAATCATACCTCGGATGAGCATGC
>CALHBZ010000020.1 GCA_937930605.1 Streptococcus oralis | reverse complement strand
TTATAAATGGTTAAAAGAATTGGTGGACATTGATGTGCCATCACAAGAGTTGGCTGAAAAAATGTCAACCACAGGGATCGAGGTAGAAGGTGTCGAATCACCTGCTGCCGGTCTCTCAAAAATTGTCGTCGGTGAGGTCTTGTCTTGCGAAGATGTGCCAGAAACTCATCTCCATGTTTGTCAGGTTAACATTGGCGAAGAAGAAGCCCGTCAAATTGTCTGTGGTGCCCCAAATGTGCGTGCAGGCATCAAGGTTATGGTGGCTCTTCCGGGTGCTCGCATTGCGGATAACTACAAGATTAAAAAAGGGAAAATCCGTGGCTTAGAGTCACTAGGGATGATCTGTTCACTTGGTGAATTGGGCATTTCTGATTCCGTTGTACCTAAGGAATTTGCAGATGGTATCCAAATCTTGCCAGAAGATGCTGTTCTAGGTGAGGAAGTCTTCTCATATCTGGACTTGGATGATGAAATCATCGAACTTTCCATCACTCCAAACCGTGCGGACGCCCTTTCTATGCGTGGGGTGGCCCATGAAGTGGCAGCCATCTATGACAAGGCGATCAGCTTTAAAGAATTTACTCTAACTGAAACAAATGAAGCTGCGGCAGATGCTCTTACTGTCAACATTGAGACAGACAAGGCTCCTTACTATGCAGCTCGTATCTTGGATAATGTGACTATCGCACCAAGTCCACAATGGTTGCAAAACCTCCTCATGAACGAAGGTATCCGTCCAATCAACAACGTAGTGGACGTAACCAACTATATCTTGCTTTACTTTGGTCAACCTATGCATGCCTTTGACTTGGATACCTTTGAAGGGACTGACATCCGTGTGCGTGAAGCGCGTGCTGGTGAAAAATTGGTAACCTTGGACGGTGAAGAACGTGATTTGGAAACAAATGACCTCGTGATTACTGTTGCTGACAAACCAGTAGCCCTTGCAGGTGTCATGGGTGGTCAAGCAACAGAAATCTCTGAAAAATCTAGTCGTGTTGTCCTTGAAGCAGCTGTTTTCAATGGCAAATCTATCCGTAAGACCAGCGGTCGCCTCAACCTTCGTTCAGAGTCTTCTTCTCGTTTTGAAAAAGGCATTAATGTGGCAACCGTTAATGAAGCCCTTGATGCGGCGGCAAGTATGATTGTGGAACTTGCAGGTGCGACGGTGCGTAAGGGCATTGTTTCAGCAGGGGAACTTGATACTTCTGATGTGGAAGTTTCTTCAACTCTTGCAGATGTCAACCGCGTCCTTGGAACGGAGCTTTCCTACGCGGATGTAGAAGATGTCTTCCGTCGTCTTGGCTTTGGCCTTTCTGGAAATGCAGAAGCCTTTACAGTTAGCGTACCACGTCGTCGTTGGGATATCACCATCGAGGCAGACCTCTTTGAAGAAATCGCTCGTATCTATGGGTATGACCGCTTGCCAACCAGCCTTCCAAAAGATGACGGCACAGCAGGTGAATTGACTGCGACACAAAAATTGCGCCGTCAAGTTCGTACTATTGCTGAAGGAGCAGGTCTGACTGAAATCATCACCTACGCTCTAACAACTCCAGAAAAAGCAGTTGAATTCACGGTCCAATCAAGCAACCTTACAGAACTTATGTGGCCAATGACAGTGGACCGTTCTGTCCTCCGTCAAAATATGGTCTCAGGTATCCTTGATACAGTTGCTTACAACGTAGCTCGTAAGAACAAAAACTTGGCTCTTTACGAGATTGGAAAAGTCTTTGAACAAACAGGCAATCCAAAAGAAGACCTACCAAACGAGATCAACAGCTTTGCCTTTGCCTTGACAGGCTTGGTTGCAGAAAAAGACTTCCAAACAGCAGCGGTTCCAGTTGATTTCTTCTATGCTAAGGGAATCCTGGAAGCCCTCTTTGCTCGTTTGGGACTCCAAGTAACTTATACGGCAACAGCTGAAATTGCTAGCCTTCACCCAGGACGTACAGCTGTGATTTCACTCGGTGACCAAGTTCTTGGTTTCCTTGGCCAAGTACATCCAGTCACTGCTAAGGCCTACGATATCCCAGAGACCTATGTAGCGGAGCTCAACCTTTCAGCTATCGAAGCTGCGCTCCAACCGGCTGCTCCATTTGTTGAAATTACCAAATTCCCAGCAGTTAGCCGTGATATTGCTCTACTTCTCAAGGCAGAAATTAGCCATCAAGAAGTTGTGGACGCTATCCAAGCTGCAGGTGTGAAACGATTGACAGACATCAAACTCTTTGACGTCTTCTCAGGTGAAAAATTGGGACTTGGCATGAAGTCAATGGCTTATAGCCTAACCTTCCAAAATCCAGAAGAGAGCTTGACAGACGAAGAAGTCGCACGCTATATGGAAAAAATCCAAGCTTCTCTCGAAGAAAAAGTCCATGCAGAAGTGCGTTAACTCATCAATCCATCCTTCGGGGTGGATTTTTAGTTTCAAAAGGACAGTTCAGGATCAAAAATGAACAATTAGGGAGTAAAAGCCCTCAGCTATACTTTATTGGGTTATAATTGATCTATCACTTGGGTACTCAAAAATCTTAGAGAGTTTAGTTTTTAAGGAAGGATGAACAAGATAAAAATGTACATAAATCCTTGTAAAGGCTATCAAAAAGGAGTATAATAAGTGCAACATATTTCGGAGGTGGAAGATGCTAGAAGTAAGAAATCTAGAGAAAAGTTTCGGTTCCAAGCAAGTCTTGTTTGGTGTAGATTTTCAGGCAAGTCCAGGACGGATTCTGGGGCTGGTCGGGAAAAATGGTTCTGGGAAAACAACGATTTTCCACAGTATTTTGAAATTTTTGGACTATCAAGGAGAGATCAGTCTGGATGGACAGGAGATTCGCCAGGAAACCTATGCTCGAATTGGTTATCTGCCTGAGGAACGCAGTCTCATGCCCAAGTTGACAGTCCTTGAGCAAGTTCGTTACTTAGCTACTCTAAAAGGCATGGATGCTAAGGAGGTCAAGGAAAAACTCCCTCAATGGATGGAAAAACTGGAAGTTAAGGGGAAATTGACTGACAAAATTAAGAGCCTCTCAAAAGGAAATCAGCAGAAAATTCAGTTGATTATTACCCTGATCCATGAACCGGACTTGATTATCCTGGATGAGCCCTTTAGTGGTCTGGATCCGGTCAATACCGAGCTACTCAAGCAGGTCATCTTAAAAGAAAAAGAGCGTGGTGCGACCATTATCTTTTCTGACCATGTCATGACCAATGTCGAGGAGCTTTGCGATGATATTCTGATGATTCGAGATGGGCGTGTAGTCTTGCATGGACCTGTCCAAGAAGTTCGCAATCAATACGGGAAAACGCGTCTCTTTGTTTCAAGTGAACGAAGCAAGGAAGAACTGGAAAATCTTCCTCATGTCAAACAGGTGAGCCTGACCAAGCAAGGCAGTTGGAAATTGATCCTAGATGATGAGAGCGCTGGAAGGGAACTCTTCCCAATCCTCACTCAAGGTCAATACATCGCGACCTTTGACCAACAAGCTCCAACAATCGATGAAATCTTTAAACTAGAATCAGGGGTGGAAGTATGAGAAATATGTGGGT
>CALHBZ010000019.1 GCA_937930605.1 Streptococcus oralis | reverse complement strand
TTGCCTCATTTGATGAAATTCCTGCAGAAGTGCAAGAAGAAATCAAGGCAGAATTACTTAAATGGATGGTTTCTGGTGAAGACACCATCGCCTACTCAAGTGAATCTAGCTATGCGGCTAACTTAGAAATGGCAACAAATGAGTACAAACCAAGCAACCGTGTCATTGCGGAAGAAGAAGTGACACGCGTGGAAACACCAGGTGTTAAATCCATCGATGAAGTCGCAGCCTTCCTAAACGTCCCAGAAGAACAAACCATCAAAACCCTCTTCTACATGGCAGATGGTGAGCTGGTCGCAGCCCTTCTAGTTGGAAATGACCAACTCAACGAAGTCAAGCTGAAAAATCACTTGGGTGCAGATTTCTTCGACGTTGCAAGTGAAGAAGAAGTTGCAAATGTCATCCAAGCAGGCTTTGGTTCGCTTGGTCCAGTTGGTTTGCCAGAAAATGTGAAAATCATTGCTGACCGTAAGGTACAAGATGTTCGTAATGCAGTTGTGGGGGCTAACGAAGATGGCTACCATTTGACGGGTGTGAACCCAGGTCGCGACTTTACTGCAGAATATGTGGATATTCGTGAAGTTCGTGAGGGTGAAATCTCTCCAGACGGACAAGGGGTTCTTAACTTTGCGCGTGGTATCGAGATTGGTCACATCTTCAAACTCGGCACTCGCTACTCAGCAAGCATGGGTGCGGATGTCTTGGACGAAAACGGCCGTGCGATCCCAATCATCATGGGTTGTTACGGTATCGGTGTCAGCCGTCTCCTCTCAGCAGTGATGGAGCAACACGCTCGCCTCTTTGTCAATAAAACACCTAAGGGTGAATACCGTTACGCTTGGGGAATCAACTTCCCTAAAGAATTGGCGCCATTTGATGTGCATTTGATCACTATCAATGTCAAAGATGAAGAAGCGCAAGTCTTGACAGAGAAACTTGAAGCAAGCTTGATGGAAGCTGGTTACGAAGTCTTGACAGACGACCGTAACGAACGTGTCGGAGTGAAGTTTAGCGATAGCGATTTGATTGGTCTTCCAATCCGTATCACTGTTGGGAAGAAAGCAGCTGATGGTATCGTAGAAGTTAAGATCAAGGCGACTGGTGACACAATCGAAGTTCAC
>CALHBZ010000018.1 GCA_937930605.1 Streptococcus oralis | reverse complement strand
TTGAAGGTTTGAAACAATTGAAACGCGCTGAAGAAGTTGCTGCCCTTCGTGGTATTTCAGTTTCTGACTTGGCTTAAGAAAGGGGAACTCATGGCTCAAATTAAAATTACTTTGACTAAGTCTCCAATCGGACGCATCCCGTCACAACGTAAAACTGTTGTAGCACTTGGACTTGGCAAATTGAACAGCTCAGTTATCAAAGAAGACAATCCAGCGGTACGCGGTATGATCACTGCTGTATCTCACTTGGTAACTGTTGAAGAAGTTAAGTAAGCCTTAGCTGAAAAACTTTAATTAAGATACGTTAGGGGATTTGAGAAATTTTCTCAGCCCCTAAAACTAAATATATGTATAGGCGAGTTTGTATCAGAGACACCTTTTCTCTGGTACGAGCGCTAGCATTTTACAAAAGAGGAGAAAAAATAATGAAACTTCATGAATTACAACCTGCTGCAGGTTCACGTAAAGTTCGCAACCGTGTTGGTCGCGGTACTTCATCAGGTAACGGTAAAACTTCTGGTCGCGGTCAAAAAGGTCAAAAAGCACGTAGCGGTGGCGGTGTTCGTCTTGGTTTTGAAGGTGGACAAACTCCATTGTTCCGTCGTGTACCAAAACGTGGTTTCTTGAATGTAAACCGTAAAGAATACGCGATTGTTAACCTTGACCAATTAAATCTTTTCGAAGATGGTGCAGAAGTAACTCCAGTGGTTCTCATCGAAGCAGGTATTGTAAAAGCTGAAAAATCTGGTGTTAAGATTCTTGGTAACGGAGAATTGACTAAGAAGTTGACTGTTAAAGCAGCTAAATTCTCTAAATCAGCTGAAGAAGCTATCACTGCTAAAGGTGGTTCAGTCGAAGTCATCTAAGAGAGGTGACCTATGTTTTTCAAGCTATTAAAAGACGCACTTAAAATAAAACAAGTACGGTCTAAGATTTTGTTCACACTGTTCATCATCTTAGTTTTCCGTATTGGTACAACCATAACCGTTCCAGGAATTAATGCGAAAGCATTGAATAGTTTAAGTGATTTACCTTTCTTAAACATGCTTAGTTTGGTTTCTGGGAATGCCATGCGGAACTTCTCTGTTTTCGCCCTTGGGGTTAGTCCCTATATCACGGCTTCAATCGTGGTTCAGCTCTTGCAAATGGACTTGCTTCCAAAATTTGTAGAGTGGGGCAAGCAAGGGGAAGTCGGACGGAGAAAGCTTAATCAAGCAACTCGCTATATTTCCCTGGTATTGGCCTTTGTCCAATCCATCGGGATTACAGCTGGATTTGCGACTTTGTCAAGAACCAAATTAGTAGCGAATCCAAATTGGCAAACCTATCTTTTGATTGGTGTCCTCCTCACGACCGGTTCAGTCATTGTGACCTGGTTAGGAGAGCAAATCACAGATAAGGGTTATGGTAATGGTGTATCCATGATTATCTTTGCAGGGATTGTATCTGGTATTCCTGGGATGATCAAAGGGATCTATGAAGATTACTTTGTTAATATCCCGAGCGATCGACTCAATTCGTCTCTGATTTTCGTTGGGATTTTAATTGTTGCAGTTTTGGTGATTATCTATTTCACAACCTTTGTGCAACAAGCTGAGTACAAAATTCCAATTCAATATACGAAGATTGCTCAAGGTGCCCCTTCAAGTTCCTACCTACCGTTAAAAGTGAATCCTGCTGGTGTTATCCCAGTTATCTTTGCAAGTTCGATCACAGCTGCTCCAGCAGCTATCTTCCAATTTGTAAGTGCTATGGGCTATAACGCATCCTGGGTTCGGACGGCACAGGCTCTTCTGGCGACTACAACCATCAGTGGTATGTTTACCTATGCTCTCTTGATTATTCTCTTTACTTTCTTTTATACATTTGTACAAATTAATCCTGAAAAGACAGCAGAGAATTTACAAAAGAGTGGAGCCTACATCCCAGGTGTTCGTCCAGGTAAGGGAACGGAAGAATATATGTCTAAATTGCTTCGCCGCTTGGCGACAGTTGGCTCACTATTCCTAGGGATTATCACAATCATCCCAATTCTAGCCAAGGATCTTTTTGGTCTGACCGATGCGGTTGCTCTTGGAGGAACCAGTCTTCTCATCATTATTTCAACTGGTATTGAAGGAATGAAACAGTTGGAAGGTTATCTTCTGAAGCGTAAGTATGTCGGATTTATGGATACTACAACAGAATAGAAATAGGTTGACTTAGTCAACCTTCTATTTTGTTTTTAAAAAAGTTTATTAAGTGTTTTAATAGATTGCTTTAAAAACAAAAAAGGAGACAAAACATGAATCTTTTGATTATGGGCTTGCCAGGTGCAGGCAAGGGAACACAAGCAGCCAAAATTGTGGAACAATTCCACGTGGCACATATTTCAACTGGGGATATGTTCCGTGCTGCTATGGCCGATGAAACAGAAATGGGTGTTTTAGCGAAATCCTACATTTCTAAAGGCGAGTTGGTGCCAGATGAAGTGACAAACGGAATCGTGAAAGAGCGCTTGGCACAGGATGATATTAAAGAAACTGGTTTCTTGTTGGACGGTTATCCAAGGACAATTGATCAAGCCCATGCTTTGGATCAAATCCTTGCGGATCTGGGCATCCAACTTGACGCAGTTATCAATATCGAAGTAAATCCAGATAGTTTGTTAGAACGCTTGAGCGGACGGATTATCCACCGCGAAACAGGGGAAACCTTCCACAAAGTTTTCAACCCACCAGTGGATTACAAAGAAGAAGATTACTATCAACGTGAAGACGACAAACCTGAAACAGTAAAACGTCGTCTGGATGTTAATATCGCTCAAGGTCAACCAATTATTGATCATTACCGTGCTCAAGGACTCGTTCACGACATTCAGGGCAATCAAGAGATTGAGGCAGTCTTCTCAGATATCGAAAAAGTCTTGTCAAATTTAAAATAAAAGCGTTTTTCCCGCTTGCAATATTTGACAAGTAGTGATACAATGAGTTAGTCTGACTTATAATTGTTACCTCTGTGCTCAGAGGAATCTATCGAAATTTAGGGAGGTGCTTTTGCGTGGCAAAAGACGATGTGATTGAAGTCGAAGGCAAAGTAGTTGATACGATGCCGAACGCAATGTTTACGGTTGAACTTGAAAATGGACATCAGATTTTAGCAACAGTTT
>CALHBZ010000017.1 GCA_937930605.1 Streptococcus oralis | reverse complement strand
TCAAGTACAGCCTGCGGCTAGCTTCCTAGTTTGCTCTTTGATTTTCATTGAGTATTATTTTCCATTTTAAATGACATTTAGTAACTCTAACATCAAAAAAGCCCAGACAAGATTGTCTGAGCATTTTTCTATATGGTCGTTTAGCAAAGTTGAGTTTAGCATTTTCAAGCTATTTCTTCAACAAACCTTGTTCTTGTAAAAACTCCTTGGCTACTTGTTCTGCTGGCTTGCCTTCAACACCGACTTGGTAGTTAAGTTGGCTCATCTGACTCTCTGTAATCTTACCAGCCAATTTATTAAGAACTCTTTCCAACTCTGGATGTTTCTTGAGAAGAGCTTCTTTCATCAGAGGAGCCCCTTGATAAGGTGGGAAGAGTTGCTTGTCATCTTCCAAGACCTGTAAATCATAACGCGCCAACTCTGCATCGGTCGAATAGGCGTCCGTGATTTGAATATCCCCTGACTGAATCGCCTGATAGCGAAGGGCTGGCTCCATGGTTGCCACATTGAGATTGAGACCATACATTGATTGCAAACCCTTATTTCCATCTTCACGGTCGTTAAACTCGAGTGTAAAGCCTGCCTTCAGTTGCCCTTCCACTTTTTTCAAGTCTGAAATGGTCTTCAAGCCATATTCTTGAGCAATCTTTTTCGGAACAGCTACAGCATAGGTATTTTGATAAGACATAGGTTTGAGATAGGCTAGATGATCCTGTTTGGCAATGCCATCGCGCGCCACTTGATAAACCTGATCTGGCTCATGACCCACCTTGGGTGATGGTTGAAGTAAACTTTCAGTCACCGTACCAGTAAATTCAGGATAGATGTCGATATCCCCTTTTTTCAAAGCTTCATAGAGAAAACTTGTCTTCCCAAAATTCGGTTTAACAGTCGCAGTCATACTGGTATTCTCTTCAATCAGCAACTTATACATATTGGCCAAAATTTCTGGTTCTGGACCTAATTTCCCAGCAATAACCAAGTTTTCTTTCTCTTTTTGAGCTAAGAGGCTTGGACTATAAGACAGACCGAGTAATATTGTCACCAAGGCAAAACCAGAGAAAATCGT
>CALHBZ010000016.1 GCA_937930605.1 Streptococcus oralis | reverse complement strand
AGGTCAACTCTTATGTAGATGAGGAACTGGATGCCTTGGAAAAACAAACGAAGAAGGCTCGTCGAACTTTCGATGAAGCTAGAGAAGAACTGATAGCGGAAAGGAATCGGCTACCATGGGAGTAAAATACAGCGCACAAGAATCCCAAGAATTGATTCAGGCCATGACTAATAATCTCCAAGTCGCAAATGAAGTCACGGACCGCTTATCTAGTGGATGTGACCACCTGATTTTCTCTTTAGACTCAGGTGAGCTGACAGGAGCAGCCTACACAGCTGGGAAGGGTCTCTTTACAGAGATTATCATCCCCAGCATCAAGAAGTTACAAGCAGCGATAGATGATATCCAACTAGAGTTGACCTCCTACAAAAATGCAGATGCTCAGGTCTCAGGATATGGAGATTTGGACCTGGACCAGCTCAAGGAACTGAAAAAATTGAGGGAAGAGCAGTTAGCTATCGTAGAAGCTCAGATTCAAGCGAGGGAGAATTGGTTAAATCAAATCAAAGATTTCTTTAGTCTCAATTGGGGTAAAGCCTTCTCTGAGAAGACCATCCTCTACAATACCAAGTCTCAAATCGAGTCAGGTATTCAGGATTTGGATGATAAGATTGAAAAACTAGAATTCTTTGTCTCACAGGTTTCCCAGTATTTCAACGATAGCCTAGAAGTCCTTAGCTTAGCCATCAAAAGAGCTACGCAACTAAGTAAAGTCATTGTCGATAGCGATGGTAACTACTATGCGGACGGTCTGGACATGAGCTGGGTGCAAAAGATGAAGGATGTGAAGATTGAGAGTGCAAAATATGATTCTTCTAAGAAAACTAAGGATTTGCATAAAGAATACCAGAAAATCTTAGATAAGTTGGAAAATGGAAAAGAACTTAGCGATAAGGAGTTCCAAATTTTAGAATCTTATGTACATCACCATCCTCAAATACAATTTCCTCAAGTTGTAACAGAAAAATTGAAAGCGGAGGCTACCAATAGAGCTAATCCAGAGAAACTACAGGAAAAGGTTGAGAAAATTAAAAAGAGTGATAAAATTTCGACCGAAAAAGCAGACCTAATCGTTAAGGCTTATGAGGATTATCTGTTTTATAATAATAGAGAAGCGTTTGAGGAGTATTGGAAGAAGAGAAAAAAGATGGGTGATGATTGGGGAAAAGAAGATCCAATAATCCAGGATAAGATGAATGATATAGAAAAAGAATTTTACAAATCGTTAACATCAAAAATTAATATAAAAGTAGTAACGCAAAATATGGGAAACGATGTATTAGATGTTAAAAATTTAGAGGATGTAAAAAAGGGTGAATTAATTCAGAGAGGTAGAAGTATATGGAAAAGCCCTGGTGATAATGGAAGAATTGATAGTTCGATTGCTATAGGAAATAAGATTGGAGATAATGGAACATTTATAGATTTAGTTAATTCTAATAAACCCCTAGACCTAAAAAATCGAGTTTATAGAGAAGATTACCCTTTTTCAATTTGGGGTCGACAATGGGAAGAAGGAATGGAGTCTGATTACCTTGGAAATTATCTTTTTGGCTATGTTGGTAAAGGTTATTTAGAATCTAGTGATGAGTACTTGAAAATAGGAGCCGGAGCAGCTCAAGGGCTGTCTGATAAAGATGCTATAAAATATATAAACAATGTTATCAATGGAAATTATGGAGATAATCCAGGAGATGCTAAGATGATTCAAGACGGAATTAACGACTATAAGGAGAGTTACAAATGAGCATGACGAAAAAATCGAATTGGAATTTAGGTTGTAGTTTAGTACTTGTTGTAGTCCTAGCAGCTAGTTTTCTATTTTATCTATGGGCACAAAATCTTGGTAAGTATACTCTGCAACCAGGAGAGTCGGCTAACTTTACAGTAAATCCTCGGACACATGATGTAGAATACTACTCAGAATTAATCTTGAAAAAAAATGATACTAATAAGCTTAAATTATCAGGTAAAAAAGTTTGGTTTGAGATGCATGGCGATATTTTTTATGATGTTGAAGGGCAAAAACTTGTTCGAAGCCATCATTCAGAAGATGTTGATGAAGAGTTACCCAATAATCAAAAAGATATCCATTTAGTCCAGGATGGAATTGTTGTCAGTTACCAGGGGGAAAAAGTTTTTAATGTAACTAATAACAAGTCCTATACAATAACCATCACTAATGTAGACGACAAGCCAGCGCACTTTGAAGCTCAAGTGGTGGATCGGTAAAATTTCAGCTCTCAAATGAGGGCTTTTTTAGATACAAGTTTCAAAAAAGACGTAAATATGATATACTAAAGGATGAGTATTCTATTAGAATTAGGACAAGCAATATGAAACAAACGATTATTCTTTTATACGGTGGGCGTAGTGCAGAGCGTGAAGTCTCTGTCCTTTCAGCTGAGAGTGTCATGCGTGCGGTCAACTACGATCGTTTCACAGTCAAGACTTTCTTTATCAGCCAGTCAGGTGATTTTATCAAAACGCAAGAATTTAGCCAGACTCCAGGTCAAGAGGATCGTCTTATGACCAATGCAACCGTTGATTGGGACAAGAAAATCGCACCAAGTGCCATCTATGAAGAAGGTGCGGTGGTCTTTCCAGTTCTTCATGGTCCGATGGGAGAAGATGGTTCAGTTCAAGGATTCTTAGAAGTTTTGAAAATGCCTTATGTTGGTTGTAATATCTTGTCATCAAGTCTTGCTATGGATAAAATCACTACTAAGCGTGTTTTGGAGTCTGCTGGGATTACCCAAGTTCCTTATGTGGCCATTGTCGAAGGGGATGATGTGACTGCTAAAATAGCTGAAGTTGAAGAAAAACTGACTTATCCAGTCTTCACGAAGCCGTCAAACATGGGTTCAAGTGTCGGTATTTCTAAGTCTGAAAACCAAGAGGAACTCCGTCAAGCTTTGGAACTTGCCTTCCAATATGACAGCCGTGTCTTGGTAGAGCAAGGGGTGAATGCTCGTGAAATTGAGGTTGGTCTCTTGGGCAACTACGAAGTGAAGAGCACGCTTCCTGGTGAAGTGGTCAAGGATGTTGCCTTTTATGACTACGATGCCAAGTATATCGACAACAAGATTACCATGGACATCCCAGCCAAGATTAGTGATGATGTAGTAGCTGTCATGCGTCATAATGCAGAAACAGCCTTCCGTGCAACCGGTGGCCTCGGTCTGTCTCGTTGTGATTTCTTCTATACGGATAAGGGCGAGATTTTCCTAAACGAGCTTAATACCATGCCAGGTTTTACCCAGTGGTCCATGTATCCACTACTTTGGGACAATATGGGAATCAGCTACCCAGAACTAATCGAGCGTTTGGTTGACCTTGCTAAGCAAAGTTTTGACAAGCGCGAAGCGCATTTGCTATAAAATGAAAGAGAGGGTAGGAGCCAGAACCATCACCGCAAGGTGACTAGAGTTCTCGGACTTCAACCCTTTTTAAAGGAGTAGAAATGAAATTAACAATCTATGAAGTGGCTCAAGTTGTCGGAGCTAAAAATGATATCAGCATTTTTGAGGATACCAAGTTAGAAAAGGCCGAGTTTGATAGTCGTTTGATTGGGACGGGAGATTTGTTTGTGCCACTCAAAGGTGCGCGCGATGGTCATGACTTTATCGAAACAGCTTTTGAAAATGGTGCAGCAGTAACCTTGTCTGAGAAAGAGGTTGCAAATCATCCCTACATTCTAGTAGACGACGTGTTGACTGCCTTTCAAGCCCTCGCAGCCTACTATCTTGAGAAAACGGCTGTTGATGTCTTTGCCGTTACGGGTTCAAATGGCAAGACGACGACCAAGGATATGTTGGCGCATTTACTGTCAACAACCTACAAGACCTACAAAACTCAGGGCAATTACAATAACGAGATTGGCCTTCCCTACACAGTTCTCCACATGCCTGAAGGGACAGAAAAGTTGGTCTTGGAGATGGGGCAGGATCACTTGGGAGATATTCATCTCTTGTCTGAATTGGCTCATCCAAAAACAGCCATCGTGACCTTGGTTGGAGAGGCTCATTTGGCCTTTTTCAAAGACCGTTCGGAGATTGCTAAAGGAAAAATGCAAATTGCTGATGGTATGGCACCAGGTTCTTTGCTTTTGGCACCAGCTGACCCGATTGTAGAGGACTACTTGCCTACAGATAAAAAAGTGATCCGTTTTGGGCAAGGAGCTGAGTTAGAAGTCACAGACTTGATTGAGCGCAAGGATAGTCTGACCTTTAAGGCGAATTTTTTGGAACAAGCCCTCGATTTGCCAGTGACAGGTAAGTACAATGCCACCAATGCTATGATTGCTGCTTATGTGGCTCTACAAGAAGGAGTTTCAGAGGAGCAAATTCGTCAGGCCTTTCAGAACCTAGAATTGACCCGCAATCGTACTGAGTGGAAGAAGGCAGCCAATGGAGCAGATATTCTGTCTGACGTATACAATGCCAATCCAACTGCTATGAAGCTGATTTTGGAGACATTCTCTGCCATTCCAGCCAACGAAGGAGGCAAGAAAATCGCTGTCTTGGCAGACATGAAGGAACTTGGTGACCAGTCTGTTCAGCTCCATAACCAGATGATTTTGAGCCTATCGCCAGATGTGCTGGATACCGTTATTTTCTATGGAGAAGACATTGCCGAATTAAGCCAACTTGCTAGTCAAATGTTCCCAATCGGTCACGTTTTCTACTTCAAGAAAACAGCTGACGAGGACCAATTTGAAGACCTAGTCAAGCAGGTTAAGGAAAGCCTTGGAGCCAATGACCAAATTTTGCTTAAAGGCTCTAACTCCATGAATCTAGCCAAGTTGGTAGAAAGTTTAGAAAATGAATGCAAGTGATTTTACCAAGTATCTGCAAAGAATGCTAGCCATTACGGATATTGGATTAACCTTTACAAAAGATCCTTTCGACCGTGAGCGCTACGAGGACTTGCGAAGTCTGTTATCTGAAATGTTGAATCAGGTATCAGACCTCGATGCAGAAGAAGTGGCAGAAGTCATGAAACCAACTTCCGCTTATGCAACTCCTCTGATGGACGTCCGTGCTTGGATTGTTGAGGATGAAAAAGTCTGTTTAGTTAGAGGAAAAGGAGAGGATAGTTGGGCTTTGCCAGGTGGTTTTGGTGAAGTTGGCTATTCTCCAACCGAGAATATTCTCAAGGAAATTGAAGAAGAAACCGGCTTTACAGCAAAAGCTGAAAGGTTACTTGCAGTTTTTGATACCAATCGTTTCCAACTACAGAGCAAACAATATGCAAAGTTTGTCTTTGAATGTAAGCTTCTTGATGGACAATTTCAAGAGAATCAAGAGATTTCTGAACTTCAATTTTTTGCCATTGACCAATTGCCAGTCTTATCTGAAAAACGCATCACCAAGGAGCAGATGGAGATTCTTTGGCAGGTTTATCGGGGACAAAGAGAGCAATATGTCGATTAGTTTGTGCTAGAGAAGTTGGCAAATCAAAAAAGGGTGTCTGTAAAGTGCATTTCTGCGGTACAAATGATATAATAGATTGCAAATTTAAGACGCAAGTATTCTATGCTTAGTATAGAATCAAGTTTTTTCAAAAAATTTAAAAGCTGGAGAAAGTGAATTTTTTACCGCCTCTAGCTAGATGAACGAGGAATAGAATATGAATTTGTGGGAACAATTATTTACCACACAGATATCAGAACCGCCCCAGTTTGAACTTCACTGGTACATTGGTTTGTTATGTTTATTGGCACTTACTTTCTATGCTTCTTATCGTTTTCGCGATAAAGTGGCTTACCAGCGTTTTATTCAGATTCTTCAGTCTGTTCAACTGATTGTTCTGTATAGCTGGTATTGGGGGAATCACATGCCTCTGTCAGAAAGTTTGCCCTTCTATCATTGCCGTATCGCCATGTTTGTTATGCTCTTGATTCCAGGGACATCCAAGTACAAACAGTACTTTGCCCTTTTAGGAACTTTTGGAGCAACAGCAGCACTGGCTTACCCACTCTTTGATCCCTACTCATTTCCACACGTGACCATTTTGTCCTTCATTATCGGACATGCTGCTCTTTTGGGGAATGCACTCCTATACTTGTTTAAGAATTATGAAGCTTCCCTGCTCAATTTGAAAAATGTGACAGTGATTACATTTTCTCTAAATGCCTTGATAGGTGTTGTCAACTTGGTTGTAGGTGGAGATTATGGATTTTTAACGAAACCACCACTAGTGGGGAATCATGGACTATTGGCGAATTACATCATCGTGTCCAGTGTGTTGGTAGCAGCTATCAGCTTGACTGCAAAAGTAGTGGAGGTCTTTTTGCAACAAAGAGCAGAAAAAATGATTCAAGAGAAAGCTTAAGAAGGCCTTCTCTTTTTTAATCAACTACAGAGAATCACTCTCTTGTTAATAGTAAGGTCGAGAAGTGAATTCTAGGAAAATAGTAAAAAGGATTTTTACAAAAAACCTTGAGGAAATTTATGAAAAACTAAGCACGATTGGATTTTTTGTGTTATAATATTCTGTGAATAGCTATGCCCAAACATAGTTATTAAAATAGAAGTGAGAAACTTGGAAGACAGAGAGGACGCGATGTAATGACTAGAGATGGTTTTTTTACAGGTTTAGATATTGGAACTAGCTCCATCAAAGTACTAGTTGCTGAACTTAGAGATGGTGAAGTAAATGTAATTGGTGTTAGCAATGCCAAAAGTAAAGGAGTCAAAGACGGAATTATTGTTGATATTGAAGCTGCTGCTTCAGCAATTAAATCAGCAATTTCCCAAGCTGAAGAGAAAGCTGGTATTTCTATTAAGTCTGTTAATGTTGGGCTTCCAGCAAACCTCTTGCAGGTTGAACCAACACAAGGAATGATTCCTGTTACTTCAGATACAAAAGAAATCACAGATCAAGACGTTGAGAATGTTGTCAAATCAGCTTTGACTAAGAGCATGACCCCTGATCGTGAGGTTATTACTTTTATTCCAGAAGAGTTTATCGTAGATGGTTTCCAAGGTATTCGTGATCCTCGTGGAATGATGGGAGTCCGTTTGGAAATGCGTGGTTTGTTATACACAGGGCCTCGCACCATTCTTCACAACCTTCGTAAAACGGTTGAACGTGTAGGAGTTCAGGTAGAAAATGTCATCATTTCTCCACTAGCAATTGTGAACTCAGTTCTCAATGAAGGTGAACGTGAATTTGGTGCGACAGTGATTGATATGGGTGGTGGGCAAACTACAGTGGCAACCATCCGCAATCAGGAATTACAATTTACGAATATCTACCAGGAAGGCGGAGATTATGTTACAAAAGATATCTCTAAGGTCTTAAAAACTTCACAACGGATTGCGGAAAGCCTCAAATTAAACTATGGTGAAGCTTATGTACCATTGGCAGGGAATGAGACTTTCCAAGTTGAAGTAATCGGTGAAGTCGATCCTGTTGAGGTGACAGAAAGCTACCTAGCAGAAATTATTTCAGCACGCATTAAGCATATCTTCGATCAAATAAAACAAGAGCTGGATAGACGCCATCTGTTGGAGTTGCCTGGTGGAATTGTTTTGATTGGTGGTAATGCCATCTTGCCAGGTATTGTTGAATTGGCCCAAGAAGTATTTGGGGTACGAGTGAAACTCTATGTGCCAAATCAAGTTGGTATTCGTAATCCTGCTTTTGCACATGTGATTAGCTTGTCTGAATTTGCAGGTAAATTGACAGAGGTAAATCGTCTTGCCCAAAAAGCAGTTAAAGGAGATGAATTACTTCGTCAAAAACCAATTAGTTTTGGAATGCCTACTCAGAATGTAGCTCCGATTTCACAACCCACTCCTGCGCAACCGACTACAACAGTAGCTGAAAATGCTCAGGAAAGTACAGCTACTCCTAAAGATGAGTTCCAAGTTAATTCTCAAAATAAACCGAAATTGACAGAGCGTTTCCGTAGCTTAATCGGAAGCATGTTTGACGAATAAAAGAGGAAAAGAAATTATGACATTTTCATTTGATACAGCAGCTGCTCAAGGTGCAGTCATTAAAGTAATTGGTGTCGGTGGAGGTGGTGGTAACGCCATTAACCGTATGATCGACGAAGGTGTTGCAGGTGTTGAATTCATCGCAGCTAACACGGATGTACAAGCCCTTAGCAGTACGAAAGCAGAAACAGTTATCCAACTTGGTCCAAAATTGACTCGTGGTTTGGGTGCTGGAGGTCGTCCAGAAGTTGGACGTAAGGCTGCAGAAGAAAGCGAAGAAGCTCTGACTGAAGCAATCAGCGGTGCGGACATGGTCTTCATCACTGCTGGTATGGGTGGAGGATCTGGAACAGGTGCTGCTCCAGTTATTGCCCGCATTGCAAAAGATCTTGGAGCCCTTACAGTCGGTGTTGTGACACGTCCTTTCGGATTTGAAGGAAGCAAACGTGGTCAGTACGCTGTAGAAGGAATCAACGAGCTTCGCGAGCATGTTGATACTCTATTGATTATCTCAAACAACAACTTGTTAGAGATTGTTGACAAGAAAACACCACTTCTTGAAGCACTTAGTGAAGCAGATAACGTTCTTCGCCAAGGTGTTCAAGGAATTACAGACTTGATCACTAACCCGGGGTTAATCAACCTTGACTTTGCCGACGTGAAAACTGTTATGGCAAACAAAGGAAATGCCCTTATGGGTATCGGTATTGGAAGTGGAGAAGAGCGTGTCGTTGAGGCGGCTCGTAAAGCGATTTACTCACCACTTCTTGAAACAACCATTGACGGTGCTGAAGATGTCATCGTTAACGTTACGGGTGGTCTTGACTTGACATTGATTGAAGCAGAAGAAGCTTCAGAAATCGTCAACCAAGCAGCTGGTCAGGGAGTGAACATCTGGCTTGGGACATCAATCGATGAAAACATGAAAGATGAAATCCGTGTTACTGTTGTAGCAACAGGTGTTCGCCAAGAACGTGTAGAAAAAGTTGTTGGTTCTCCAGTTAAGCAAGCAGCTCGTAGAGAAGCTTCTAGAGCTCCGCATTCACACACATTTGATCGTCACTTTGACCTAGAAGATACAGCAGAATTACCAAAGCAAAGCCAACGACGCTTTGAAACAAGTCAATCTTCTGCTTTTGGTGATTGGGACTTGCGTCGTGAATCGATTGTTCGTCAAAGTGATTCAGTTGTATCTCCTGTAGAGCGATTTGAAGCACCTGTTTCTCAAGACGAAGATGAGTTGGATACACCTCCATTTTTCAAAAATCGTTAAAAAATGAATTTAAAAAACAATACGGAATTAATTTTTCAGCAGATTGCGGAGGCTAGTCAAAAAGCAAATCGTGATTTGGATTCAGTTTCAGTGATTGCTGTAACAAAATATGTAGATGTAGAAACGGCGGAAGCATTGCTTCCGCTTGGTGTTCATCATATTGGTGAAAATCGTGTTGATAAATTTTTAGAAAAATATCAGGCTCTGAAAGATCGACCTGTTACCTGGCATTTGATCGGAACGCTCCAGAGACGTAAGGTGAAGGATGTCATCTCTTTTGTTGACTATTTCCATGCTCTAGATTCTCTAAAGCTTGCTCAGGAAATTCAAAAAAGAACGGATCATGTTATCAAGTGTTTCCTACAGGTCAATATTTCTGGTGAGGAATCCAAACACGGTTTTTCCAAAGAAGCCTTGCTGGAGCAGTTGGCTGACTTAGCTCAGTTAGATCAAATTGAATATGTTGGTCTAATGACAATGGCTCCTTTCGAGGCAGATACTGATGAATTGAGAACGATTTTCAAAAAAACGCAAGAACTGCAAGCAGAAATTAGAGAAAAACAAATCCCCAACATGCCTATGACAGAGTTGAGTATGGGAATGAGTCGCGATTATGAAGAGGCGATTCAGTTCGGCTCGACTTTTGTTCGAATTGGTACAGCTTTTTTTAAATAGGAGAGACTCATGTCTTTAAAAGATAAATTTGATAAATTTATAGATTATTTTACAGAAGATGGAGAAGAAACAACACCTTACTATGAATCTCAACAAGAGGAAGTAGTTGCTTCACCAATTTCAACTTCCAAGGAATTGCCAGTACAACCCCAAGCAAGCACATCAAAAGATGCCAATATCACTCGCTTGCATGAACGCCAAAAGGAACTAGCCATGCAAAATCACCGTAAAGACGGAAAAGTAATCATTGATGTTCGTTATCCTAGAAAGTATGAGGATGCAACAGTCATTGTAGACTTATTGACTGGAAATGAAAGCATTTTGATTGATTTTCAGTATATGACAGAAGTTCAAGCACGTCGTTGCTTAGACTACCTTGACGGTGCCCGTCACGTTTTAGCGGGTAATATGAAAAAGGTTGCGAGTACGATGTATTTGTTGACACCTGTCAATGTCGTCGTAAATATCGAAGATATTAAATTGCCAGATGATTCTCAAAATGCTGAATTTGGTTTTGATATCAAGCGAAATAGAGCAAGATAATGATTTTTTTAATCCGCTTAATCCAGAATGCTGTGAATATCTATTCCTTCATTCTATTAGCTTTTGCTTTACTTTCTTGGTTTCCCAACGCCTACGATAGTTCCCTAGGTCGTTTAATCATTAGCCTTGTTCGTCCAGTTATTGAGCCACTTCGTAAATTAAATTTACAATTTGGTGGCCTTGATTTTACTGTATGGGTGGCTCTTGTTCTGATTCAATTTATAGGAACTATCCTAACACGGTTAGTATTTTTTCTATGACAGAAGACCGAGTTTTTTATCAGCATTTTTCACAGGACGATATTCCCTTTATTGATAAGGGGTTGGAGTGGATCAAGAGAGTGGAAGATACTTATGCTCCTTTTCTCACTCCCTTTATTAATCCGCATCAGGAGTGGATGCTTCATGTTTTGACTGGAACATATAGTTTAAATTGTATGAGTAGTGGACAATTTGTCCAAACAGAATATGTTCGTGTCCTCTTGTATCCAGACTATTTTAAACCTGAGATAGCAGATTTTGAGATAGCCTTATTAACTATTTCTTATCCGAGTAAGTTTGAACAGTTGTCTCACGCAAAGATTTTGGGAACAATTATCAATAGACTGGGAATTGATCGTAAACTTTTTGGTGATATCTTGGTAGATGAAAAGAGAGCACAGATTTTTGTCAATCGTGACTTTATTCCCCTTTTTCAGGATGGGATAAAAAAGATTGGCAGACTTCCTGTATCGCTGGAGGAGAGTCCTCTCATCGATAGAATAAATTCTGAAATCAATTATAAAGAACAAGAGATTCTGATTTCAAGCTTTCGACTGGATGCTCTCTTATCAAGTGCCTTGAAATTATCTAGAAATCAGGCCAGTCAACTGATAGAAAAAAAATCTGTCCAGGTAAACTATCATCTGGTTGAAAAAAGTGATTATCAGGTTGCAGTTGGGGATTTGATCAGTGTGAGAAAGTTTGGTCGTCTGAAAGTTATCAAGAATAATGGCCAGACAAAAAGGGATAAGATTAAACTGACTATCCAAATATTATTAAGTAAGTGAGGAACAGTATGCCAATTACATCGTTAGAAATTAAAGATAAAACCTTTGGTACAAAATTTAGAGGTTTAGATCCAGAAGAAGTTAATGAATTCCTTGATATTGTTGTACGTGATTATGAGGAGTTAGTTCGTAGCAATCATGATAAGGAAAGACAGATTAAAAGTTTAGAAGAACGCTTATCTTACTTTGATGAGATGAAAAATTCTTTGAGTCAATCTGTTTTGATTGCTCAAGATACAGCTGAAAGGGTGAAACAGGCAGCTCAGGAACGTTCAAATAATATTATTAAACAAGCTGAACAAGATGCAGAGCGTCTTTTAGATGAGGCTAAGTATAGAGCTAATGAAATTTTACGCCAAGCAGCAGATAATGCTAAAAAAGTAGCTGTAGAGACAGAAGAATTGAAAAACAAGAGTCGTGTCTTCCATCAACGTCTCAAATCAACAATTGAAAGTCAGTTGGCAATTGTTGAATCACCGGATTGGGAAGATATTTTGAAGCCTACGGCAACTTACCTTCAAACAAGTGATGAAGCTTTCAAAGAAGTTGTGAGCGAAGTTTTAGGCGAAAAGCTTCCTTCTCAACCTGAAGAAGACCCAATTGATGTGACACGTCAATTTTCTCCTGAGGAAATGGCGGAATTGCAGGCACGTATTGAGGCGAGCAGTAAAGAAATGGCTGAATTAGAGGAAGAACAAAAAGAAGATGTGGATGTTAGCACATCTTCTATAGAAGACTCTATAGAGGCAATTGTTGAAGCCAAGTCAAATTCTAAAGAAAAAAAATCAAAAAAAGAATCTATTTCGATTTTATAAGTTTAAAATGTGAGAACAAGATCTAACCAACTATATTTTCAGCGAGCGGGAGATGGTGAGAGTCCTGCAATCCCTAGTGGTTAGATTATCCTCTCAAGCAATCCAGTCTGAAAGCAGTAAGACTGGACGTTCCCCACGTTACGGGAAAAGAGGAAAAGAGACGCTGTCTTTTTTCGAACAAAGGTGGTACCACGATTTTCGTCCTTTTTGCGAGTCGTGGTTTTTAATTTGTCTATATAATAAAGGAGATATAATGAAACTCAAAGATACCCTTAATCTTGGAAAAACAGACTTTCCAATGCGTGCTGGTCTTCCAACCAAAGAGCCAATTTGGCAAAAAGAATGGGAAGAAGCAAAACTTTACCAACGTCGTCAAGAATTAAATGAAGGAAAACCGCATTTCACGCTTCATGATGGCCCTCCATACGCTAACGGGAACATCCACGTAGGACATGCCATGAACAAGATTTCCAAAGATATCATTGTTCGTTCTAAGTCTATGTCTGGATTTTACGCTCCTTATATTCCAGGTTGGGATACACATGGTCTGCCAATCGAGCAAGTCTTGGCAAAACAAGGTGTCAAACGTAAAGAAATGGACTTGGTTGAGTACTTGAAACTCTGCCGTGAATACGCTCTTTCTCAAGTAGATAAACAACGGAATGACTTCAAACGTTTGGGTGTTTCTGGGGACTGGGAAAATCCTTATGTAACCTTGACTCCAGACTATGAAGCAGCCCAAATCCGTGTCTTCGGTGAAATGGCTAAAAAAGGCTATATCTATCGTGGTGCCAAGCCAGTTTACTGGTCATGGTCTTCTGAGTCAGCCCTTGCAGAAGCGGAAATTGAATACCATGACTTGATTTCAACTTCCCTTTACTATGCTAACCGTGTCAAAGATGGAAAAGATGTCCTAGATACTGATACTTACATCGTTGTTTGGACAACAACTCCATTCACCATCACTGCTTCTCGTGGTTTGACAGTTGGAGCGGATATTGATTATGTATTGGTACAACCTGCTGGTGAAGCTCGTAAGTTTGTAGTTGCTGCAGAATTGTTGACTAGTTTGTCTGAGAAATTTGGCTGGGCTGATGTTCAAGTCTTGGCGACTTACCGTGGACAAGAATTGAACCACATTGTGACAAAGCACCCGTGGGATACAGCTATAGATGAGCTGGTAATCCTTGGTGACCACGTTACGACTGACTCAGGTACTGGTATCGTCCATACAGCCCCTGGTTTTGGTGAGGACGACTACAATGTCGGTGTTGCCAACGGTCTTGAAGTTGCTGTGACGGTTAATGAACGCGGAATTATGATGGCAAATGCAGGTGTTGAGTTTGAAGGTCAATTCTACGACAAGGTTGTACCAACCGTTATCGAAAAACTGGGCGATCTTCTCCTTGCTCAAGAAGAAATCTCTCACTCATATCCATTTGACTGGCGGACCAAGAAACCAATCATCTGGCGTGCAGTTCCGCAGTGGTTTGCCTCTGTATCAAAATTCCGCCAAGAAATCTTGGACGAAATTGAAAAAGTGAAGTTCCATTCAGAATGGGGTAAAGTCCGTCTTTACAACATGATTCGTGACCGTGGCGATTGGGTTATCTCTCGTCAACGTGCCTGGGGAGTTCCCCTTCCTATCTTCTACGCAG
>CALHBZ010000015.1 GCA_937930605.1 Streptococcus oralis | reverse complement strand
TAAAACCCAAAAAGGAGTAGAAAATGAAGAATGAAATGCTAGCTTTGATTCTTGCTGGTGGGCAAGGAACACGTCTCGGAAAACTCACTCAAAGCATTGCCAAACCAGCAGTGCAATTCGGTGGGCGCTACCGTATCATTGACTTTGCGCTTTCCAACTGTGCTAACTCTGGGATTCACAACGTCGGTGTTATTACGCAGTATCAACCTCTTGCCTTAAACAACCATATTGGAAATGGTTCGAGCTGGGGTTTGGATGGAATTAACACAGGTGTTTCTATTCTTCAACCCTACTCTGCAAGCGAGGGAAACCGTTGGTTTGAAGGAACGAGTCACGCCATTTATCAAAATATCGACTACATCGACAGTGTCAATCCGGAGTATGTTCTAATCCTTTCAGGTGACCATATCTACAAGATGGACTATGACGATATGCTTCAGTCTCATAAGGATAACAATGCCAGTTTGACAGTAGCTGTTCTAGATGTGCCTCTCAAAGAAGCTAGTCGTTTTGGTATCATGAATACAGATGCCAATAACCGTATCGTTGAATTTGAAGAAAAACCTGCACAACCTAAGTCTACCAAGGCTTCTATGGGAATTTATATCTTTGACTGGAAACGTCTCCGCAATATGCTTGTTGCTGCTGAAAAGAGCAATGTGGATATGTCTGACTTCGGTAAGAATGTTATTCCTAACTACCTTGAGTCTGGTGAGAGTGTCTATGCCTATGAATTTAATGGTTACTGGAAAGACGTTGGTACCATCGAATCACTCTGGGAAGCTAATATGGAGTACATTTCCCCAGAAAATGCCTTGGATAGTCGCAATCGTCAGTGGAAGATTTACTCACGCAACTTGATTTCGCCACCAAACTACATTGGTGCCAACGCACATGTCGAGGATTCTCTAGTAGTAGATGGATGTTTTGTGGATGGAACTGTAAAACGTTCGATTCTTTCAACAGAAGCACAAGTACGTGAAGGAGCAGAAGTCGTTGATTCTGTCATCATGAGTGGTGCTATTATTGGCCATGGAGCAAAGATTACTCGTGCTATTATTGGTGAAGGTGCGATTGTTTCTGATGGTGTTGTGATTGACGGAACTGACGAAGTACAAGTAGTAGGATACAATGAAGTAGTGGGGGTAGCAACAGATGAAGATTGATAAATATTCAGCCATTTTGGGAAACACAGTTGGTTTTCATGATATGTCAACGTTAACAGAACACCGTCCGGTGGCTAGCTTGCCTTTCGGTGGGAAATACCGTTTGATTGACTTCCCCCTTTCCAGTCTTGCTAATGCTGGTGTTCGCAGTATCTTTGGTATTTTCCAACAAGACAATATTAGCTCAGTCTTTGATCATATTCGTTCAGGTCGAGAGTGGGGATTGTCTACCCTGTTGAGTCACTACTATCTAGGGATTTACAACACACGTGTGGAAAGCAGTACTGTAGGGAAAGAGTACTACCAACAGCTCCTTACTTACTTGAAACGCTCTGGCTCAAACCAAACAGTTTCTCTCAACTGTGATGTTTTGATTAATATTGATTTGAATCAAGTTTTCCATCTGCACAGTGCCACTAAAGGTCCCATTACTGTTGTTTATAAAAAATTGCCTAAGAAAGATATTTCAGATGTTAATGCTATCTTAGAAATCGATGAAACAGACCATGTTCTTTCCCACAAACTTTTTGATAGCAAGTCAACGGATGAACTTTTCAATATGTCTACAGACATCTTTGTTGTGGATACACCATGGTTGATTGAACGGCTTGAAGAAGAGGCTCAGAAAGAATATCCTGAAAAGTTGCGCTATGTTCTTCGTGATTTGGCTGCAAAAGAAGGGGCGTTTGCTTACGAATACACAGGATACTTAGCAAACATTCATTCTGTTCAGTCCTATTATCAAGCTAACATCGACATGCTTGAATCTAAAAAGTTCTACTCTCTCTTCTCACCAAATCAAAAGATTTATACAAAAGTTAAGAATGAAGAACCAACCTACTATGCGAATACTTCAAAAGTAAGTACTTCTC
>CALHBZ010000014.1 GCA_937930605.1 Streptococcus oralis | reverse complement strand
TGGCTACAGATGCTGCATTTTGAAGGGCAGAACGACTAACCTTAACTGGGTCGATAATTCCTTCTTCAATCATATTAACCCACTCACCAGTTGCTGCGTTGAAGCCTGTACCAAGCTCAGCATTCTTCAAGCGATCGATGACGATTGACCCTTCGAATCCTGCATTGTGAGCGATTTGACGAACAGGTTCTTCCAAGGCACGGAGAACAATATTGCGGCCTGTTGCTTCGTCTCCTGTCAATTCCAAGGCAGCAACAGCTGGAATCACGTTGGCAAGAGCTGTTCCACCACCAGCAACGATTCCTTCCTCAACGGCTGCACGAGTAGCGTTAAGGGCGTCTTCAATGCGGAGTTTCATTTCCTTCAACTCAGTTTCAGTTGCAGCACCGACCTTGATAACTGCGACACCACCTGACAATTTAGCCAAGCGTTCTTGGAGTTTTTCACGGTCGAATTCAGAAGTTGTGGTTTCGATTTGTGACTTGATAACTGCAACACGGTGGGAAATGGCTTCAGGATTGCCAGCACCTTCTACGATAACCGTACTATCTTTGTCCACAGTCACTCTCGCTGCTTGACCAAGCGCTTCAATCGTCGCGTCTTTCAACTCAAGACCAAGATCTTCTGTGATGACAGTTCCACCTGTCAAAATAGCGATGTCTTCCAGCATAGCTTTACGACGGTCACCAAAGCCAGGTGCCTTAACTGCTACCACGTTGAAGGTTCCACGAATCTTGTTCAAGACAAGGGTTGGAAGAGCTTCGCCGTCCACATCATCTGCAATAATCAAGAGTGGACGATTGCTTTGGAGAATGCTTTCTAGAAGTGGCAAGATTTCTTGGATATTGGAAATCTTCTTATCTGTAATCAAGATGTATGGATTTTCAAGATCAGCCACCATTTTCTCGCTATCTGTCACCATGTACTGTGAAAGGTAACCACGGTCAAACTGCATTCCTTCTACAACTTCAAGTTCTGTTTCCATACCACGTGACTCTTCAATGGTGATGACTCCGTCTTTACCAACTTTTTCCATGGCTTCAGAGATGTATTCACCGACTTTTTCAGAACGAGAAGATACGGCAGCAACTTGAGCGATAGCTTCTTTATTGGCAACAGGGATGGCATTGTTTTTCAAGGCTTCTACAGCTGCAGCAACCGCTGCTTCAATCCCCCGACGAATACCGATTGGGTTGGCACCTGCTGTGACGTTCTTGATTCCTTCACGGACGATAGCTTGGGTCAAAACAGTTGCAGTTGTCGTTCCGTCACCTGCGATATCGTTGGTTTTAGAAGCGACTTCTGATACCAATTTGGCACCCATATTTTCAAAATGGTCTTCCAACTCGATTTCTTTGGCAATGGTCACACCGTCATTGGTAATCAAGGGTGAACCGAATGATTTTTCAAGAACAACGTTACGACCTTTTGGTCCCAAGGTTACTTTAACAGTGTCTGCAAGGATATCGACACCACGAACCATAGCTGAACGAGCATCAGATGAAAATTTAATTTCTTTTGACATACTTACTTTCTCCTCCTATTCTTCAATGATCGCCAAGATGTTAGCTTCACCTACGATGATATACTTTTCATCTCCATCTTTGACATCAATACCTACATGAGCTTCAACTAAGACACGGTCTCCAGCCTTAACACTTGGAGCGACCAAGTCGCCATTCAAGGTACGAACACCTTGTCCAGTAGCTACAACTTGGGCTGTTTTTGTTTTTTCTTGGGCTGAGCCTGCAAGGACAAAGCCTCCAACGGTTTGTTCTTTTTCTTCGATTTTCAAGACCACACGGTCTCCCAATGGTTTCAACATTTGCTTTCCTCCATAATGAAATAGATATCATTAGCACTCTTTATGTCTGAGTGCTAATCCATAGTTCTATTGTATCACTTGGTCAGAAATAGTCAAGAAAAAAGTCTGACTTTCTCAAGATAAAAAGCCTGAGACCAACTCAGACTTTTCAATCTTTATACTCAATGAAAATCAAAGTACAAACTAGGAAGCTAGCCGCAGGCTACTAAAAACACAGTTTTGAGATTGTAGATAAGACTGACGAAGTCAGTTACCTATACCTACAGCAAGGTGAAGCTGATGTGGTTTGAAGAGATTTTCGAAGAGTATTAAAATGGCAATTCCTCCTCTTCCAAAACCAAGTCCGCCAAATCCTGACCTGCCTTATTTTCACGCATGGCACGTTGGGCGCGGCTTTCCAAGAGTTGGAATCCTGTCACGAGAACTTCTGTCACATAGTTGGTCAGGCCATTTTTCTCGTAGCGACGGGTACGTAGTTCCCCATCCACAGAAATGAGACTACCTTTAGTTGCATAACTTGCCAAGGTTTCTGCTAGTCTGCCCCAAAGAACCATATTGACAAAGTCGGCTTCACGTTCCCCATTTTGGTCTTTGTAACGACGGTTCACAGCAATCGTTGCGCGCGCTACTGACTTGTCATTGTTGGTTTTGTGCAATTCTGGTGTAGACGTCAAGCGCCCGATCATGATAACTTTATTATACATTTTTCTTCCTCCTACTTATCTATTCGCAGGAAATCAAAAAAAGTTACAGAAATTTGTAACTTTTTGAGGAAAATTTTTTACTTTTTATGAACCATAAATCCAGTTGCCTGTTGATTGGCCATAATGGTCATATCTGTAATCTGCACACGGCGGGACTGACTGGTCACATAGACAACCGTGTCTGCGATGTCTTGTGCCTGCAAGGCTTCGATTCCCTGATAGACCGCCTCAGCTCGCTCTTTGTCACCGTGAAAACGAATTGTAGAGAAATCTGTTTCGACAATCCCCGGCTGAATGGTTGTCACCTTGATGTCCGTTGCGATGGTATCAATTCGCAGACCATCTGAAAAAGTCTTGACTGCAGCCTTGGTGGCTGAGTAAACAGCTGCCCCGGCATAGGCGTAGATTCCTGCGGTTGACCCCATATTGATGATATGACCTTGATTGGCTTTTACCATTTCTGGCAAGAAAGAGCGAGTGACTGCCATCAAACCTTTGACATTGGTATCCAACATGGTCAGCATATCCAGCTCTTCATAGTCCTGATAGGGAGCCAAGCCTAGAGCCAGCCCGGCGTTATTGACCAAGATATCAATCTGACCTATCGTTTCTAGAATATCGGAACAGACGGTCTTCACCATGGCCATATCCGTCACATCCAGTGGAAAAGTCCAGACGGTTTGATTTGGAAAGGCTGCTGCAAACTCTGACTTGAGGGCTTCTAGTCTGTCTGTCCGTCGTCCAGTAAGAACGACATTCTCACCTTGTTCCAGATAAGCACGCGCAATCGCTTCTCCGATTCCTGAGGTCGCTCCTGTAATCACAACATTTTTTGCCATCTTATTTCCTCCTATCTGGTGTATCAGATACTGACAACTTCCTAGACAGTCCAGTGCTTAGCTGGGTCGAATGGAGTTCCAACAACTTGGTCTTCTGATAATTCAATAACCCCACGTTTTTGCGGAGCATTTGGCAAGGCAAGTTCACGAGGGCTGCACATCATGCCAAAACTCTTTTCGCCACGAAGTTCACCTGGGAAAATGAGATTGCCTTTGGGCATCATAGCTCCAGGAAGAGCTACAATAGTTTTCAAGCCAAGACGCGCATTAGGAGCCCCTGCAACAATTTGCACTGTTTTATCACTTGCGACTGCAACTTGACAGATATTGAGGTGGTCACTATCTGGATGGGTTACCATCTCGACAATCTCACCGACAACAAACTTAGGTTCCTTATCATTAACAATTTTTTCTGTAAAACCTTCCGCCTGCAACTCTTGGTTTAAACGTGCTACTTGCTCATCTGATAAAAAGACTTGACCGCGCTCTGTAATTTCAAATAAACTTGAAAGGTCGAAAATATTCCAAGCCACTGTTTCCCCATTTTCTTTGAGGAAAACACGGGCTACCTTGCCTTTACGCTCCACATCCAGTTTAGCATCTCCGCTGTTTTTCACGATGACCATAAGGACATCACCAACATGTTCTTTGTTATATGTAAAAATCATTGTTTCCTTTATCTCCTATTTCAGTCCTGCTAAAAAGTCATTGATTTGTTCCTTGCTTTTACGGTCACGATTGACAAAACGGTCGATTTCCTTGTCCTTTTCTAGCACAACAAGGCTAGGAATTCCGTAAACATCCCACAACTTAGCAAGATCCATAAATTCATCACAATCTACTCGAATAAAAGTAAATTCAGGGTTTTCCGCCTCAATCTCTGGCAAGAATGGATAGATATAACGACAATCGCCACACCAGTCTGCCACAAAAAGAAAGACCTTCTTGCCATCCTGCTCGACAAAACCTGCGAGTTCTTCTATACTATCGGGAGTAATCATAAGACTTCCTCCTCGTAGAGCAGATCTTCATTTTCATAGACAAAGGTATAGTGACGGCCATCTTCAAAAATGACCCCTCCGACGAGTCGTTCTAGGCTACTTTCATAGACTTGAACATAGAGTGTCGCAATCTCACCCATATCTGAGAAAAGATCCCGCACGATAGTGGTTAACTCCTCTTGCGTCTTCATGAGTTTGTGATGATTTGCTGCTTTTTTAGCCCCCAAAGCAAGGACGCTTAGACCAGCCACAGTCAAGCCAGTCATCCATAATTTCTTAGCTTTCATACCTTTCATTGTAACACAAAAAGGGCTCTAGGACAAATAGGGAAGCAGTATATAGACAGGGAAAATCCCTTTTCCTCAATGAGGAGAGAGGAAAGCTTATCCTTATTGCCAAGCGCCTGAGTTAACAAGAATTTTTTGAAGGAATCAAAAAACCTCTGAGATTGTTCTCAAAGGTTCTGATTTTGCTAATTGCTGTTCTCAACCGCTGCAGTGACAAAGGCAGTGTAGAGTTCTTCCGGACGATTTGGACGACTTGACAGTTCAGGGTGATACTGACACGCTACAAAGAATTTATTTTCAGGAATTTCCACGATTTCGACCAAACGATTATCTGGAGAAACTCCTGAAAAGACGAAACCTGCCGCCTCAAACTGCTCACGGAAGGCATTGTTAAACTCATAACGGTGACGATGACGGCGCTGCACTACTTCTTGATTGTGATAAGCGGCCGCTGCCTTAGAACCACGTTTCAACTTAGATGGATAAAGTCCCAAACGAAGGGTTCCACCCATATCCTCAACGTCAATCTGATCACGCATGATATCGATAATCGGATAATTTGTATCAGGGTCAAGCTCTGCAGAATTTGCCCCTTCAAGTCCTAAAACGTGACGAGCAAACTCGATACAAGTCAACTGCATTCCCAAGCAGACACCCAACATTGGAATATCATTTTCACGCGCATAGCGGATGGCTTGGATTTTCCCTTCCGTGCCACGTTGACCAAAACCACCTGGTACGATAATTCCGTCCGCATCAGACAAGAGTTCTGCTACATTCTCTGCTGTCACATCATTGGCATTGATCCAATTAATCTTCACTTCTGCGTCGTTGGCATAACCAGAGTGTTTTAAGGCTTCGACCACTGAGATGTAGGCATCTTGCAACTCCACATACTTACCAACGAGGGAGATCTTGACTTGTTTTTTCAGGTTCATGACCTTATCCACCATGGCTGACCACTCTGTCATATCCGCTGCTGGCGCGTCTAGCTTCAAATGGTCACAAACAATTTGGTCCATGCCTTGTGCCTGCAAGTTCAATGGAATTTGGTAAAGGTGTTCGACATCCAAAGATTCAATAACAGCTTCTGGAGCTACGTCACAAAACTGAGCTAGTTTATTTTTAATGCCCTGACCAGCTGGTTTCTCGGTACGAATGACCAACATATTTGGCTG
The DNA here is from genome assembly GCA_937930605.1 of Streptococcus oralis. Lineage (GTDB taxonomy): Bacteria > Bacillota > Bacilli > Lactobacillales > Streptococcaceae > Streptococcus > Streptococcus oralis_CO. Next base: position 1,054 of record CALHBZ010000014.1, on the reverse strand, counting down.
GATTCCCAAACCACGCAATTCTTTTACAGAATGTTGAGTTGGCTTGGTCTTCATCTCACCAGCAGCCTTTAGATAAGGAAGTAAGGTTGTGTGGATATACATAACATTATCTGCACCCACATCTGCCTTCATCTGACGAAGCGCCTCTAAGAATGGCAAGGACTCGATATCTCCAACGGTTCCACCAACCTCTGTGATAATGACATCCGAGTCTGTCGTTACAGCAGCACGCTTGATTTTTTCCTTCAAAGCATCTGTGATATGAGGAATGACTTGGACAGTTGCCCCAAGGTATTCTCCATGTCGTTCCTTACGAAGAACTTCACTGTAAATTTTACCAGTTGTCACGTTGGAATATTTGTTGAGATTGATATCGATGAACCGTTCATAGTGACCCAAGTCCAAATCGGTCTCAGCCCCATCATCTGTCACAAAGACTTCCCCATGCTGGTAAGGACTCATGGTTCCCGGATCGATATTGATATAAGGGTCAAACTTCTGAATAGTCACCTTTAGACCACGATTTTTCAAGAGACGACCCAGACTTGCTGCCACAATCCCTTTCCCAATAGACGATACCACACCACCAGTTACAAAAATATATTTCGTAGACATAGATTCCTCTTTCTAAAATGCTCAAGGCCTTATTAACTACGAGGGGACATAGAAAACAAGACCCTTATGAATAACGACTTTTCAAGAAAAACTTCCTGAAAAACAAAAATAGCTCCCTAGTAACTAGGGAGCCCCGACCTCTAAAAGAGGTGCCCGAACAATATGATACCTTAAAGCAGAACATTTGTCAACCCGAATTGGTAAAACATGAAAATAAGAAGATTACTTTCAGAAAACCAACTAAAGATCCGCATCCAAACGGATGACCTGCTCAAGCAACAAAAAAAGAGATCTTACGATCTCCTCTGTGAAGTCTTTTACTCTTCTTCACTCGTTTCAGCGTCATCGTCAGAAAACTCGTCGTCTTCTTCGTTAAGATCCACATCTTCACCCAAGTCATCAGGAGCGATTTCGTTGATTTCTGCATCGTAAGCTTCCA
>CALHBZ010000013.1 GCA_937930605.1 Streptococcus oralis | reverse complement strand
AGATACGAGTCGGCTCAAGAAGAACTTCCTTGAGTTTCTTGCCTTCCAATTCTGGTAAAACTTCCTCACCTGTATAGTCGGCAAAGACACGACGAACGAGTGAGTAACCATTAGAGTGAATCCCACTTGAGGCAAGTCCGAGAAGTACATCCCCTTCTGCCACTTTTGAGCCATCAATGATTTGAGATTTTTCAGCCACTCCGACCGCAAAACCAGCCAAGTCATAGTCATCTTCGCCATACATTCCGGGCATTTCAGCCGTTTCCCCGCCAATGAGGGCAGCACCAGCCTGCACACAGCCTTCTGCCACACCAGCAACCACTTGTTCTAGCTTGGCTGGTTCATTCTTCCCTGTCGCTACATAGTCGAGGAAATAGAGGGGCTCCGCACCTGCAGCGATGATATCGTTGACACACATAGCCACACAGTCCTGCCCAATCGTATCATGCTTGTCGTACTTGATAGCCAACATGAGCTTGGTTCCGACACCGTCAGTCCCTGAGATCAAGACGGGTTCTTTGACACCTGTTTTTGAAAGGTCAAACATGCCACCGAAACCACCAAGAGCTCCCATAACACCTGCGCGTTCCGTACGAGCCACGTGCTTTTTGATCCGCTCAACAACCTCATAACCCGCTTCAACATCCACACCCGATTGCGCATAAGCATTTTTATTTGTCATTTGTTTATTCCTTTTCTTTAATGGAGAATCGTCTTCCGCCTATTTATAGAAACTGGTCTTGTCACCCAAGCTTCTTCTATATTCTTCTTCATAGTCGTAGAGAGGAGTTGGGTAGTCACCGTCAAAGTACGCGACACAGAGACCACCATTCGGCGCATCTGTTTCAATCCCGATAGAGTTAATCAAGCCATCAATAGAAAGATAGGTCAGGCTATCCGCACCAATGATTTGGCAGGTTTCTTCAACCGTATGATTGGCAGCAATCAACTCCTGACGCGTCTGGATATCAATCCCGTAGAAGCATGGATAGGCTAGGGCAGGGCTACCAATCGCAACGTGAACCTCAGTCGCCCCTGCTTCCTTCAAGAGCTGAACGATGCGGCGAGAGGTTGTCCCACGAACAATAGAATCATCCACCATAACCACACGTTTGCCTTTGACAACACCCGAAACGGCAGATAGCTTCATCCGCACACCTTGCTCTCGCAACTCTTGAGTCGGTTGGATAAAGGTGCGTTGGGTGTATTGGTTCTTGATAAGACCCATCTCATTTGGCAGACCGGATTCTTCCGCAAAGCCCATGGCTGCGCTGAGTGAAGAATTGGGCACACCGACCACAATATCCGCCTCATGCTTAAATTCACGCGCTAATTGGGCACCCATACGTTTCCGAGCTGTATGGACATTGACACCATGGATATTGGAGTCAGGGCGGGCAAAGTAGATATACTCCATAGAGCAAATCGCGAGCTGAGTATCATTCGTATAACTATCGTACTGGATACCATTGTCGTCAATAATGACAATCTCGCCTGGTTTCACATCGCGAATCCACTCAGCACCGATTACTTCAAAGGCACAGGTTTCAGATGAAACCACGACTGCTCCATTGGCCATTTTTCCGATCGAAAGAGGACGAAAACCATTAGGGTCAAGGGCAGCAATCAACTTGTCCTCAAACAGCAAGATATAAGCAAAGCCACCTTTGACAAGACTAAGTGCTTCCTTGATTTTGCCCATCAAGCTAGGATTGTGACTACGGCGAATCAAGTGAGCCAAGATTTCCGAGTCCGAAGTCGCGCTGAAAATCGCTCCTCTTTGTTCTAATTCTTGCTTGAGAGATTCTGCATTGGTCAGATTTCCATTATGAGCCAAGCCAAACTGCATATCATGAAAGCGGAAAAGGAAAGGTTGGATATTGTCTACAGAAGCTTCTCCCGCAGTCGCATAACGCACGTGTCCAATCGCTCCAGTCCCTGTCAATTTATCCAAATTAGCAGGATCTCTGAAGACTTCTGATAAAAGCCCCATATCACGATGGCGCTTCAATTGTCCATGGTCATTGGAGAGGATCCCTGCCCCCTCCTGACCACGGTGCTGAAGACTGTGGAGCCCAAAATAGGTCAATTTAGCAGCATCTGGATGTCCCCAGATACCAAAAACGCCACATTCTTCATTAAGAGATTTTACTTCGTATGTCATTTTTTATACCTTTTATTTCCCTGTGAAATAACGCACAGCTGACGCGAATAGATGCTGGTCTTTATTCCCTGGGATGTTTTGGAAGAGACCGTCTTCATAACGTTCTGAGTGACCCATCTTACCGATGATTTGGCCGTTCTTGCTAGTGATTCCCTCGATAGCATTGATTGAACCATTTGGATTGTACTTGGAATCCATACTTGGTTTTCCGTCAAAGTCCACGTATTGGCTGAAAATTTGTCCATTGTCACGGAGCTCCGCAAATTCCTCAGCCGTCACAACAAACTTTCCTTCACCGTGCGAAACAGGAATAGCGTGGATATCCCCTACTTGCACCCCAGCCAACCATGGAGAGTTAGTATTGGCAATCCGAGTTTCAACCATCTTGGCCACGTGTTGGTTAGCATCATTGTAGAAGAGTGTTGGGCTAGTGCTAGCGGCATCCTCAAAGTTCCCGTATGGAAGGAGACCCGATTTAACTAAGGCCTGGAATCCATTACAGATACCAATAATCAAGCCGCCACGAGCAATAAAGCTATCAATAGCTGCACGCACTTTTTCATTAAGCAGGATATTGACGATAAACTTAGCTGATCCATCTGGCTCGTCCGCAGCTGAGAATCCACCTGCAAAGAAGAGAATGTTTGCCTTGCCGATGTTGTCAACCATGGTTTCAACTGACTTGACAATGGCTTCTTCATTCAAGGTCACGAATGGCACCAAGTTGACCTCTGCACCTTCTTTTTCGAAGGCCTTAGCTGAGTCATATTCTGAGTTGGTTCCTGGGAATACTGGGATGTAAACCACAGGTTTTTCAATAGTTTCCTTGGCTTTGATGACTGCGTCAGAAGCGACAGCTGAAACTTCGTCCAATTCTTTAGCTTGGGCAAATTCAGTTGGGTAGACTTCTTCCAGTTTTCCTTGGAAAGCACTGTCAAGCTTGTGTCCATCTAGCTTCACACCATTGACAAGGAGAGCAAAGTCTGCGCTTGTTTGACCGATTTTCTCCACTCCAGCGATTTCTTCAGGAGATGTGAAGATAAATCCGCCCAATTGAGCTGTCAAAGCCGTTTTAAGTTCAGGCAAGGTCACCTCTGCACCGATATGATTTCCAAAAGTAGCAAGGGCCAAACTTTCAAGCACACCACCATATTTAACAGCTGAAGCTGCCGTCACTTTGTGAGCTTTTTGGATGCCTTCAAACGTTTCAAAATTCTTCTTAATCAAGTCAAAGTCGATATCAGCAGAAAGAGCTTGACCTGGGATGTAGTAGATATTTTCACCAGCATCCTTAAATTCTGGAGAAAGGACCTTACGGCTATCTGCTGTCGTTACCCCAAAAGCAACCAGGGTTGGTGGCACCGTCAATTCTTCAAAGGTACCAGACATAGAGTCCTTACCACCGATAGATGGCAAGCCAAGCTGAATTTGTGCTTCGATAGAACCTAGAAGAGCTGCTACTGGCTGACCAAAACGCTCAGCTTGTTTGTCCATCCGCTCGAAGTATTCTTGATAAGAGAAACGAGCCTTGGACCAGTTGGCACCAGCAGCCACCAAACGAGCGGTTGCTTCGATAACTGCATAAGCAGCGCCATGGTATGGAGACCATTCTGCCACATATGGATTGAATCCTTGGGCCATGACAGACGCAGTGTGAGTCACACCGTGTTGAACTGGCAATTTCTGCACAGATGCCTCAGTTGGTGTGAGTTGGTAGCGACCACCAAGTGGGTGATTGACCGTTGAACGACCGACCGAGCAGTCAAAGATGGTCTGCAAGCCTTTTTGACTTGCATGGTTCAAATCAGACAGAACCGCAAGGGTATCTTCTTCAAGTGTGTTAGTACTTGTTGTGCGTTCTTCTGGGAGTTTGACATCCTTGTCCACCACCTTGGCATCGACAACGACACGCACACCGTTGGTATCAAGGAAACAGCGTTCCAAGTCAACAATCGTTTCACCATTCCAGTGCATGACTAGATTTGTTTTTTCAGTTACTGTTGCCACAACAACCGCGTCAATATTTTCTTTATTGCATTCTGCAACGAAGGCATCTACGTCCTCAGGACGCACCACGACCGCCATCCGTTCTTGAGATTCAGAGATGGCAATTTCGGTACCATTCAAGCCTTGGTATTTAAGAGGAACCTTATTGAGGTCGATTTCAAGACCGTCTGCCAATTCACCGATGGCCACACAGACACCACCCGCACCAAAGTCGTTGGATTTCTTGATAAGACGAGTGACATCGCCATTACGGAAGAGGCGCTGAATCTTGCGTTCCTCGATGGCATTCCCTTTTTGAACCTCAGCTCCAGCAGTCTCCACAGACTCCACTGTTTGAACCTTAGAAGATCCTGTCGCACCACCGACACCATCACGTCCAGTCTTGCCACCGAGAAGGATGATCACATCGCCCGCTTCAGGTTTTTCACGGACAACGTTGCCCTTGGGAGCCGCACCGACAACAGCGCCCAACTCCATGCGTTTGGCTACAAAGCCTGGGTGGAAGTATTCACGGACGTAGGTCGTCGCAAGCCCAATCTGATTCCCGTAAGAAGAATAACCGTGAGCAGCTGTTTTAGAAATGACTTGTTGTGGCAATTTCCCAGCGCGAGTCGCTGAAATCGGTGCTGTAATATCACCAGCACCCGAAATACGCATGGCTTGGTAAACGTAGGAACGGCCTGATAATGGGTCACGAATGGCACCACCAATACAAGTAGCCGCTCCACCAAATGGCTCAATCTCCGTTGGGTGATTGTGGGTTTCGTTCTTGAACATGAGGAGCCAAGGTTCCTTGACACCATCAACGTCCACTTCGATTTCAACCGAGCAGG
>CALHBZ010000012.1 GCA_937930605.1 Streptococcus oralis | reverse complement strand
AAAGTTACTACTGTGTCCAAGCGACACTCTATCTGGCTGCCTTGATTCTCTCTTTAATCTTTGCTTCTAATCCTATAATAGTAGTGAGTATAACAACCATTTTAGCTCTAGCTATAGCCATTCATTTTATTTATTTTTATATGACACAGAATAAAAAATATTCCAAATCTAACTGGGAGTTATTTTAATGAGTTTATAACATTAAAAAGCTTTGGGAACCAAGGCTTTTTGTTGTTCTGAACTAAAAAATGACAGGATTGTTAGGATATTCTGAGTTTAGTATAGATAAAATTCTTTCCTTATAAAACAAAAAACGCTATCTAGCGTTTTTTGTTATTCTTAGTTACTCGTCTAATCGAATAAACATCATTGCGTTAAGCAAAGAGATGAGAGCGACTGTATTGACATTATTGGAATAGATCAGTCTCTTATTTTCAATAGGTGGAATAATAAAATTTGAAATAATGATGTCGTAAGGTGATTCTTTTAGAGCATCAATGGACAACTCTAATTCACTCCAGACCTCCAGTTCAAAATTGTTACTGCAATAGTAAGCAAGTGTCTCGGCTACTGATTTTGCATGATACTGATCAAAATTACTCACGACCAAAACCTTTAATTTAGGTTGGTTTTGTAAAAGATTTAACACTAAGTGTTTGCTATGGGTGATAAAAGTATAGGATAAATGATTGACCTTCATTGAATTACGATCCATATCCAAAGCCTCTAGATAGTGTTCAATCCCTTCCTTCACCTCTGAAACAAAGCGAGGGAAAATATTTTGAAAGTTCTTGATTGTATTGCCTTTTTGATCAAATAAGATAAACTCTGTTGATAATTCCTGGCGATGCAGATGTGCCGTATTGTGGATATGCCAAATCAGATTGTCCTTATTGTCTACTTGAAGATTATAGTCTCTTGATACCTGATCCACTAAATCTTCCAATAACTGATACGATTTTTTTACATAGCTGTCAGTTTTTGCATAGTTCAAGAATAATTCTTCATCTATGAAAAACATTTTTTGAAAATAGGATACAAATAGTTGACCGATCACTTCTTTATTCAGTGAGATCTGATATTCAGAATCAAAACTCGCTACAATCTCGTTGATTCCTTCTGCCTGCATAAACGATTCCAACAATTGATTGTTAAAAGAGTCTCTCTCAACTTCCATGAAATGACCAAACTTTATGCGATATAAATTTGTAACCAGAAGTAATTTTAACATTCTGTGAGTTGATAAATTCATCGGGAAAGAAGTTGCTTTATAGACTAATTCCAATAATTGAGACAAGGGTTCTTGAGAAAAATCTTCAAAGGGCCATTCAAGGAAATAATATTTCTCTGAAAAATACTGGGCAAAAAAGTAACGGATATCAATCTCATTTCCTGTGATTCGAACTGGATTGAGGCTAATTTCAAAATGATATTGTTTCTTAATAATTTTATTAATGTGACGGATGATACGGTAAAGAGAGGAAGAACTGATATAAAACTCTTTGCAAATACTATCAGTATCACATCCTTCATTAAAAAAGATAAATTCTAAAATTGAAAAGTGGGTTGAATGCTTAAAAAAATGATGATAGACCATCTCAATATCACTATCATCGGTATTAATGATACGGATGCCGTTTGTTGAGGAATGAAATATCAAGTCAGGAAAAGAAGACCTGACCTGGGACAAGTCATCTTTTACAGAACGTTCTGTACAGTGCAATAATTCTGCTAGTTCTGAAATATGAAACCAGCGTTTGTTTTCAAATAGTAATTCTAATAATTCTAATTGTCTGTGACTTTTTTTCGATAATAAATCTCTCATGAATAGCTTTTCTCTCTTTATAATAAACTAAAGGATTGTCTTTCAATCTTCATGCAATTATACCACATGGAATGCATTTATCCTCTTACAACGACTTTTGCTTGTCATCAAAAGACTAGTCTAATCCCTTAGAAACTCAGTAGCATCAAGATTTTCTTATTTATTTGTATCTAAAGTACATGTTTACAGTACGGTTTTTAAGACGAACTATTATGTTTCCAAGTTGAAATACTATATAATTAGTTCAATCAAAGAAATTGACTCTTTGATTTAGAAATAGAAAAGGAGGATACACTATGTTGTGGTCCATTATTGTAGGAGGTCTTATTGGTCTCATCGCAGGTGCAATCACTAAAAAAGGTGGTTCAATGGGATTGATTGCAAATATCTTTGCAGGTCTTATCGGTTCGTCTGTAGGGCAATCACTTCTAGGAAGCTGGGGACCTTCATTGGCTGGAATGGCTATTATTCCGTCAATCGTTGGTGCTGTGATTGTTGTTGCAGTCGTTTCATTTCTATTTGGTAAAAAATAAGCATTACCTAATAAGAAATTAAAAGTGATAAGCCATAATTTTGAATACTGTAGACGGGTAAAATTATGGTTTAAAGCTTTTCAATTGAAAGGATTTAATATGTCAAAATCAAAGAAAATATTGTTACTTATTTTCTGTATCTTAATCTTGACTATTTTCCTTCCTATTCTCATAGATTATCATCAGGTCAGTGATTTAGATATCCACTTATTCAGTTGGAGAGAACTCTACGCTGAATTCCTGATTGCTAGATATGTCTTTTGGGGGACACTTGTCCTATCTGTTTTAGTTTTAATTTCAATGTTAGTGATACTCTTTTATCCTAAACAATATCTAGAGATTCAATTAGAAACTCAAGAAGATACATTAAAACTAAAAAATTCAGCTATCGAAGGCTTTGTTCGATGTTTGGTTATTGATCATCAGTTGATGAAAGAACCAACGGTCCATGTAAATAGCCGCAAAAATAAATGTTTCGTTACTGTAGAAGGGAAAATTCTTCCTTCAGACAACATCTCAAATCGATGTCTAGTCATTCAGAATGAAATAACTCATGGATTAAAGCAGTTCTTTGGTATTGAACGTGAGGTAAAACTTGAAGTTAAAGTAAAAGAATTTGAACCTCGAAAAACGACCAAAAAGACTGTTAGTCGTGTAAAGTAAGGAAGTAAAAATGGAATGGTTTAAAAAATATCAGTATCCAATCATTGCAGGTTTAGTAGGTGTCATTCTCGCTTGCTTTATCCTATCCTTTGGCTTTTTCAAAACACTATTTGTACTAATTTGTGGAGCCCTAGGAGCATTTGCTGGATACTATGTTAAGGAAAAATATTTAAATAAATAAAGGAGTCTCGTATGTCAAACGTAGATAAAAATGTAGAAAAAAAAGATATTGCTGTTGTTTCTCAAGATGTTAAAGGGGAACTCACTTATGAGGATAAAGTAATCCAAAAAATCATTGGTCTTTCACTTGAAAAAGTACCTGGACTTTTGGATGTGGATGGAGGATTCTTCTCTAATCTAACAGAAAAAATTATCAATACAGATAATGTCACTCATGGTGTCAATGTTGAAGTTGGGAAAGAGCAAGTTGCAGTTGACTTGAACATTGTTGTTGAATACCAAAAGAATGTCCCTGCTTTGTACAAAGAAATCAAAGATGTTGTCGTATCACAAGTTACAAAAATGACTGATCTAGAAGTTGTTGAAGTCAATGTGAATGTTGTTGATATCAAAACGAAAGAACAGCATGAAGCAGATTCAGTAAGCCTCCAAGACCGAGTAACTGACGTGGCTTCTTCAACAGGAGAATTTGCTTCAGAACAATTTGAAAAAGTGAAATCTGGTATCGGTTCAGGTGTTGCTGCTGTTCAAGAAAAAGTAGGCGAAGGTGTTGAAGCCGTTAAGGGCGAAGCAAAGGAAAATGCTCGCGTACACTAATTCATCTGATCAAAATCAATCAATTTAAAGGAGGCAGAATCATGTCAACAGAAGAAAAATTAAACCAAGCAAAAGGTTCCATTAAAGAAGGTGTCGGCAAAATGATCGGCGATGAAAAAATGGAAAAAGAAGGAGCAGCTGAAAAAGTTGTTTCTAAAGTAAAAGAAGTTGCCGAAGATGCTAAAGACGCTGTCGAAGGCGCTATTGAAGGTGTTAAAAACATGCTTCACAAAGATGAAAAATAAGGCTAAAAGTTAATTTATCTAATAACAATATTAGCCGGAGAGAGAACGTTTACCGTTCTCTTTTTGTATATAGGACCCTAAAAACAATTCCGAATCTTCGTTAAAAGGAATTTTTAACAGGAAAAATCTTAGAGGTACTCTTCAAAAAAAAATTAAACAGACAATTCTAATATTTGGAGACAGCTCATTTTTTTGCTACTCTTTTCTGCTCAGTAGTGATTAACTAGTAGAACTAAGGATTTAAAAATCAAAAAGTTCAGTCTTGAACTGCACCCCAAAAGTTAGACAGAAAAAATCTAACTTTTGGGGTCAGTACATTATCAAGGTTTTTTAGGTTGAAGGCAAACACTTTGCCCAACTAGACGAGACCAATAGTGACAGCCGGCAAGTCGATACTACCTTCAAGGAATGGGTTGAGACAGTCCCTGATACTGAACTGCAGCTCTACTTCGATCTCTTTTTTGGAATCATTCTTGATGCAGACATCTCCTCTATCAACGACCCTTCTTCTTTCAAGGTCATTGAACACATTCATCAACTCTTTGTCCAAGCTTAATCCCTCACTCCTGAAGAAAGAGAAACCATGGGACGCTTAACCCAACTCTTGAGTGATACTCGCTACCAAGCTTGGAAGAATCGTTAAGATAAGAAAGCCAATGAATCACCCGATTCCTTGGCTTTTTAGAAAAAAGGGTCAGAAAAGTTAGCCTAAATCACGAACCTTGACGAGAGATTCTTTTTTTGTTAAAATGTAACAAATTTTATTACATTTAACATATGATAATCTATGAAAGGACTTCTACTATGAAATCATTAAAAGGTATTTTATTTATTGGACTTAGTATGCTTCTGACTATTCTAGCTTGGCTCAGTTCAGGTGCTAGTCAGTTTCTAATCCCTGGTTTAGCTCTTACTACCCTCTCACTTACTTTTATACTAGCTAGCCGTTTACCCCTGCTTGAATCTTGGTTTAACGGACTTGAAAAGATGTATCTAGCTCACAAATTCACCGCTTTTCTATCCATTCTCCTACTAACCCTACACAACTTTAGCATGGGCGGTCTCTGGGGTTCACATTTGGCCGCCCAGTTTGGAAATATCGCTATCTATATCTTTATCAGCATCGTTCTGGTTGCCTATCTGGGACAATACATCCAGTATGAGGCATGGAGATGGATTCATCGATTGGTTTATCTAGCCTATATCTTTGGCCTTTTTCATGTTTTGATGATCATGGGAAATCGTCTCCTCTCCTTTAGTTTCCTAGGTCTTATCTTTGGAATCTATGCTATTTTAGGCTTGCTTGCAGGTTTTTATATCATTTTCCTTTATCAAAAGGTCGGCTTCACCTATCTTGGAAAAATCGTAGGGATCAAACACCTCAACCATGATACGACTGAAATTGAAATAGAACTCAGTCATCCTTTCACCTACGAATATGGACAATTTGCCTTTCTAAAAATTTTCCAAAAAGGTTTTGAGACTGCTCCACATCCTTTCTCCATCTCTGGAGGACAAGGACGAACTCTTTATTTTACGATAAAAAACTCTGGTGACCACACCAAGAATATCTATGACAATCTTCAAGTTGGTAGCAAGGTTGCAGTTGATCGCGCTTATGGACATATGACTATGGAACACGGTCCAAAGCAGCAAATCTGGATTGCAGGTGGTATTGGAATTACACCTTTCATCTCTTATATCCGTGAGCATCCTATCCTAGACAGGAACGTCCGCTTCTACTATAGTTTCCGTGGAGAGGAAAATACTGTCTACCTAGATCTACTTCGAGACTACGCCCATCAAAATGCTAACTTTGACCTGCAGCTAGTCGATAGCAATGAAAAAGGATACCTGACTTTAGATCAAGAAGAAATCCCTACCCAGACTACAGTCTATATGTGTGGCCCTCTTCCTATGATGAAGGCCCTTGCTAAGCAAATCAAGAAAAAGAATCCCAAAGCAAAACTCATTTACGAAGGTTTCAAGTTTAAATAAGACCGTTGTCCCTCTTACACAAAAGAGGGACTTTCTTTTCACTTTATTTCTCTCTTCTGTGTTATACTAGTTTAGTACATTCTTTGAGATTGGAGCCAGTATGAAAATCCATAAAACCGTGAATCCCGTTGCCTATGAAAACACTTATTATCTAGAAGGAGACCAATACCTGATTGTGGTCGATCCTGGTAGCCATTGGGAAGCCATTCGCAAGACCATCGAGAAAATCAACAAACCCGTCTGTGCGATTCTCCTGACCCACACCCACTACGACCATATTATGAGTCTTGACTTAGTCAGAGATACTTTTGAAAATCCCCCAGTTTATGTAGCAGAGAGTGAAGCTTCTTGGCTCTATACTCCCGTTGACAATCTCTCTGGTCTACCTCGTCACGATGATATGGCTGATGTCGTCTGCAAACCAGCTGAACACACCTATGTCTTTCATGAAGAATACCAGATCGAGGAATTCCGTTTTACTGCCCTACCAACTCCTGGTCACTCTATCGGTGGGGTTTCCCTAGTTTTCCCTGATGCCCATCTGGTCTTGACAGGAGATGCTCTATTCCGCGAAACCATCGGACGGACCGACCTTCCTACAGGTAGCATGGAACAACTCCTCCATAGTATCCAGACTCAACTCTTTACCCTTCCTAACTACGATGTCTATCCAGGGCATGGTCCAGCTACGACCATCGCTCACGAAAAGACCTTTAATCCTTTTTTCTAGCAAGCAAAAAACCAAGGACAAAATCCTTGGTTAATTTTTCTGTATCAAGACTCACTCTGCCAAATCGAAGATGGGCGAATAAGTGGATCCAAAACTAATTCACTAGCTCAAAGGCTTTCCAATCAAATTTAGTCAGATCAACCTCTTCAGAAGAAACCTCTAAAACTTGAGCAACTTTTTCATTTCCACCAATTTTAAGAGTCATTTCTTTCACTATCTTTACGCCTTTGTTATTCAAAGAATAAAGAGTTAGGTCCATTTCTGGAGAAGTCGAATGCCAATTTGCATAGCTAACTTGACCATTTTCATAGAGACTTAAACTAGATCGAAAACCACCCGCAGATGCTGCATAACCTGTATGAAGCAATGTGGGTTTTTGATTTTCCAAATAATAGACTGCTGTAAGATATTGGCCATTCCCAATTAGCAATTCATCCTGTCCATCTTTGTTCAAATCTGAAAAAACATATTCTGGAGCCACTGGTTTTTCATAGGTGCTTAATGTGAAAATATAGCCAAACTCCTCTGGGGAAACTTTATTCTCCTTCAGCTCTTTTTGCAACTCTTCTCTCTTACCTTGATTTAAAAGTGATACATAGCGCTTATATCGTTCGAGAACTTCTTTATATAGGTCCTGTCCCGTATCATTTTCCCTTTCAACCGTAGTTGATGGTGCCGTTGTGGAAGAGCTTATGCTACCTTCGCTATTTGATTTTGTAGCCATATCCTTTTGAACTTCTTTAGCTGAAGTGGTTGCTGTAGTTGACGTCTCTACATTTTCCCTACTTTGATTCCCTCCACAAGATGCCAAAATTGGAAGGCAAAGAGCTACGATCATCATCATCCAATATTTCTTCATGTTTCCCTCCTTATTCTCATTTTAAGTATTCTAAAACTAGCAATTTACTCAAAAAATCAGAAAGTACACTTTAGCATGTACTTTCTGAATCCTTGTTTAACGGAATCTCTTAATAGAACACTCTTACCAAATAATCACACGATCCTCTGGTGCACGCCACATGCCATCACCTTCTTTGACATCATAAGTTGTAAAGAAATCATCGAAGTTTGGTACTTGGACATTGACCCGGAGTTTAGCAGGCGCGTGCACATCGACACTAGCCATGAGTTTCATCAACTCCGGACGGCCTTTCATACGCCAGATACGAGCAAAGTTGTGGAAGAATTCTTCAGCAGAGAAGTCTGGTTCTCTCTTGGCAGCTTCAAGCGCTGCAGCAATTCCTCCCAAGTCGGCAACGTTTTCTGATACGGTTAGTTTTCCGTTGATTCTTGCGCCGTAAGACTCCAGTCCATCAAACTGGTCGATAACTTTCTGTGTTTTTTCTTTGAAGGCAGCATAGTCGCTTTCTGTCCACCAGTCTTTGAGGCTACCATTTTCATCAAAAGAAGCACCATTTGTATCAAAGGCGTGGGAAATTTCATGGGCAATAACTGCCCCAATACCACCGTAGTTAGCAGAAGACGACTGATGCAAGTCATAGAATGGAGCCTGCAAAATAGCCGCTGGAAAGACAATCAAGTTCTTCTGAGGATTGTAGTAGGCATTGACCATATGTGCTGGCATGCCCCACTCCTTGTAGTCAACAGGTTGGTTCCACTTGCTCCAGCTGTGTTTGATTTCCACACGCGCAAAGGCCAGGGCATTCTCAAAGAGACTGGCAGTTTCGTCCACTACCTTGTCCTTGTAGCGTTCTGGCAATTCCTCTGGATAACCGATATAAGGTTTGATGACATTGAGTTTGACGATGGCCTTATCACGCGTTTCAGGAGTGAGCCAGTCATTCTTAGCCAAACGTTCCTTATACACATCAATCATGGTCGCCACTTTTTTCTCTACGTCTGCTTTTGCTTCTGGGGAGAATTTTTCATGCGCATACCAGAGACCTAGGGCTTGCTTGAAAGGACCTTGGGCCAAGTGATAAGCCGCCTTGACCTTGTCCTGAGCTTCTGGAACACCTGAAAGAGCTCGCGCGTAGGCACCTGACAGGATACGAATCTCATCTGTCAAATAACTGGTTGAAAGATTGACCACAGCCAAAATCAAGGCTGCCTTGAGCAAAGGCCATGCTTCTTCACTATAGAATTGGTCTGCTGCTTGCCAGAAACGTTCTTCATCTACAATAACCTTGTCAGGAACTTGCCCAAGAATAGCTTGGAAGAAATCATCTAGAGATAGGGCAGGGGCGAATTTCTTGAAGTCTTCATAAGCGTATGGATGGTACAGTTTCGCATATTCTGAGCTTTCTTCATTAGAAAGTACCACAGCTGCAACTCGACGGTCCAGCTCCAATCGTTTCTCTTGTAAATCTGAAATCTCATCCTCTGAAAAACCATAAACTCTGAGGAGGTTGCGATTTTTTTCTTTCCATAAAGTCAAGAGCTTTTCGCGTTGCGGATGTTCTTCCGCATAGTAAGTTGTATCTGGCAAAATCGTCCTTGGAGCACTGGCCCAAAGAACATTGGTTCTGGCATCCATAAAGTCTGGCGATACACCAAATGGGAGGAAGTTTGGCTTGCCAGCTAGTTCAAACTCGGCTAATTTGCTAGTGAAATCCGCAAAACTCTCCAAATCTTGGTATTCCTTGAGCATAGGAAGGACAGGCTTGATCCCATCTGCTTCTCTCTTATCAAAATCGCGTACCATACGATGGTACTTAACAAAGTTTGCGAGGATAGCATCCTCTGGAACATCTTCTCCTTCCAACCACTTGTCCGTAGTTGCCAGCATCAACTCTTCAATCTCTTCATCAAGGTCAATAAAACCACCTGTTCGAGATTTATCAGCTGGAATGACAGCTGTCTTTTCCCATTCGCCATTGATTGCATCATAAAAATCGTCTTGATAACGTGTCATCTTGTTCTCGCTTTCATATTTTCACTTATTCTTAGCTTAGCAAAAAACACAGGAGAATGCAATTAAAAATGGTCTCTCTTTTTTCTTCATTTTTCAGTTATTATTTTAAATTTTTCAAAAATTAACTTGACTTAAATTTTTTTTTAATGTATATTAAAAGACAGGAGGAAAACAACTGTATGATACGTATCGAAAACCTCAGTGTCTCCTACAAAGAAACGTTGGCACTAAAGGATATTTTACTAGTGCTCCAAGGACCAACTATTACCGGAATTATTGGTCCAAACGGTGCTGGAAAATCAACTTTATTAAAAAGTATGTTGGGAATTATCCCACATGAAGGTCAGGCCTTTCTCGATGACAAAGAAGTCAAGAAATCTTTACATCGAGTTGCCTATGTCGAGCAAAAAATCCATATCGACTACAATTTCCCTATCAAGGTCAAGGAATGTGTCTCACTGGGACTCTATCCATCTATACCGCTCTTTCACACTTTAAAGGCTAGCCACTGGAAAAAAGTGGCGGATGCACTTGAAATCGTTGGACTCTCAGACTATGCGGATCGCCAAATCAGTCAGCTCTCAGGAGGGCAATTCCAACGTGTTTTGATTGCCCGCTGCTTAGTGCAGGAAGCTGACTACATCTTTTTAGATGAGCCTTTTGTCGGGATTGACTCGATCAGTGAAGAAATTATCATGAATACGCTGAGAGACCTTAAAAAAGCTGGTAAAACAGTTCTTATCGTCCATCATGACCTCAGTAAAGTCTCCCATTATTTCGACCAAGTTTTACTTCTCAATCGAGAATTGGTAGCTATTGGTCCAACTGAAGAAACCTTTACCGAAGCCAATCTTAAAAAAGCTTATGGTAGTAGGCTCTTCTTTAATGGAGGTGACCTATGATAGCAGAATTTATCGATGGATTGCAAAATTTCCATTTCCTACAAAACGCCTTGATAACAGCTATAGTCATCGGAGTCGTTGCTGGAGCCGTGGGATGTTTTATCATCCTACGCGGAATGTCTCTCATGGGGGATGCCATCTCTCACGCAGTTTTGCCCGGCGTAGCCCTTTCCTTTATCTTGGGAATTGATTTCTTTATTGGAGCAATCATCTTTGGCTTGATGGCCTCCATCATCATTACCTACATCAAGGGAAACTCTATCATCAAGAGTGACACTGCCATTGGTATTACCTTTTCATCTTTCTTAGCCTTAGGTGTCATCTTGATTAGTGTTGCCAAGAGTTCGACAGACCTCTTTCATATCCTTTTTGGGAATATCCTCGCTGTCCAAGATACGGACATGTGGATCACCATCGGTGTGGGGGCATTGATTCTCTTGATTATCGGGATTTTCTTTAAACAGCTACTGATTACATCCTTTGACGAGCTTTTGGCTAAAGCCATGGGAATGCCCGTCAATTTCTACCACTATCTGCTCATGGTGCTCTTGACCCTTGTGTCCGTTACCGCCATGCAAAGTGTTGGAACTATTCTTATCGTGGCCATGTTGATCACCCCAGCTGCGACGGCTTACCTTTATGCTAATAGCCTAAAGAGCATGATTTTTCTTTCATCAACCCTAGGGGCAACCGCTTCTGTCTTGGGACTCTTTATCGGCTATAGCTTCAATCTCGCAGCAGGATCCAGCATCGTGCTCACATCCGCCAGCTTCTTTTTAATCAGTTTCTTTATCTCTCCTAAGCAACGATACTTGAAACTAAAAAATAAAAAAATCAATAAATTAAGGGGAAACCCTTCTGGAGGAATCTAATGAAAAAATTAGGTACATTGCTCGTTCTTTTTCTTTCCGTCATTGTACTTGTAGCATGTGCTAGCGGGAAAAAAGACACAGCATCTACAAACCAAAAACTAAAAGTTGTAGCCACTAACTCTATCATCGCTGATATTACAAAGAATATCGCTGGTGATAAGATTGATCTTCACAGTATCGTTCCTGTTGGTCAAGACCCACACGAGTACGAACCACTTCCTGAAGACGTAAAGAAAACTTCTCAAGCTGATCTGATTTTCTATAACGGAATCAATCTTGAAACTGGTGGCAATGCTTGGTTTACCAAATTGGTAGAAAATGCCAAGAAGACTGAAAACAAAGACTACTTTGCAGTCAGCGAAGGCGTTGAAGTCATCTACCTTGAAGGAAAAAATGAAAAAGGAAAAGAAGACCCACACGCTTGGCTCAACCTTGAAAATGGAATTATCTTTGCTAAAAATATCGCCAAACAATTAAGCGCTAAAGACCCTAGCAACAAGGAATTCTACGAAAAGAATCTTAAAGAATACACTGATAAGCTAGACAAACTTGATAAAGAAAGTAAGGATAAATTTAATAACATTCCTGCTGAAAAGAAACTCATTGTAACCAGCGAAGGAGCATTCAAATACTTCTCTAAAGCTTACGGAGTTCCAAGTGCCTACATCTGGGAAATCAACACAGAAGAAGAAGGGACACCTGAACAAATCAAGACCTTGGTTGAAAAACTTCGCCAAACAAAAGTTCCATCACTCTTTGTTGAATCAAGTGTCGATGACCGACCAATGAAGACTGTTTCACAAGACACAAATATCCCAATTTACGCACAAATCTTTACAGACTCAATCGCTGAAGAAGGTAAAGAAGGCGACAGCTACTACAGCATGATGAAATACAACCTTGACAAGATTGCTGAAGGTTTGTCAAAATAATCCATTAAAAACGTCGTTCTCACATGAACAGGCGTTTTTTTTATCTTTTAATTTCCGGTCAAATCATTGGAAAAATCTGACAATTCTCGGTAAAATAAAAGAAAAAAAGAATGGAGTAGTTTCATGACCACTTTTCTCGGAAATCCTGTAACCTTTACAGGTAAACAACTGCAAGTCGGAGACAAGGCACTTGACTTTTCTCTTACGACAACCGATCTCTCTAAAAAAACGCTAGCTGACTTTGATGGAAAGAAAAAAGTCTTGAGTGTTGTCCCTTCTATCGACACTGGTATCTGCTCAACGCAAACTCGTCGCTTCAACCAAGAACTTGCTAGCCTTGATAATACCGTCGTTATTACCGTTTCTATGGACCTACCATTTGCCCAAGGACGCTGGTGTGGGGCTGAAGGCCTTGACAATGCCATCATGCTTTCAGACTACTTTGACCATTCATTCGGTCGTGATTATGCCCTCTTGATCAACGAATGGCATCTCCTTGCGCGTGCCGTCTTTGTTCTCGATGCTGACAATGTCATCCGTTATGTAGAATACGTTGACAATATCAACACGGAGCCAAACTTTGAAGCTGCCATTGCCGCAGTTAAAGAACTAGACTAAATCACAAGCATTATGGCAGAAAGCTAGAGAAATCTAGCTTTTTTTGGTATACTAGATGGAGAGAATGAACAAGAGGAAACGAATGACTCCAAATAAAGAAGACTACCTAAAATGTATTTATGAAATCGGTACGGACATGCAAAAAATCACCAATAAAGAAATTGCTACCCGTATGCAGGTCTCTCCACCTGCCGTAACAGAGATGATCAAACGTATGAAAAGTGAAAATCTCATCCTCAAGGACAAGGAGAATGGCTATCTATTGACAGATATCGGCCTCAAACTGGTCTCAGAACTCTATCGCAAACACCGGTTGATTGAAGTCTTTCTAGTTCACCATCTAGACTATACCAGCGATCAAATCCACGAAGAAGCTGAGGTCCTAGAGCACACTGTCTCTGATCTATTTGTAAAGAGACTGGATAAACTGCTTGGCTTCCCTCAAACCTGTCCCCACGGTGGAACCATACCAGCTGAGGGAGAACTTTTGGTTGAAATCAATAATCTGCCACTAGCAGCCGTCCAGGAAGCTGGAACCTATCTTCTGACTCGCGTTCATGATAGCTTTGAACTACTCAAATATTTAGAAAAGCATGCAATTCGTATCGGTGACCAACTCCAAGTTAAGCAGTTTGATAATTTTTCCAATAGCTTTACACTGGTCAACAAAGGTGAAGACCTCCAAGTTAGCATCGATATCGCAAAACAACTCTATGTCGAAAAAATCAACTAACCCCTTATTCCTGAAAGAAATTCCTTTCAGGGATTTTTTATTATGTTAGTTGCAACTCCCATTCATTTGGTGTAGAATGAAGATAGATAAAAGAGGGAGGTCTTCCTATGAAAAAGCTCTTTAGAATCCATTTTGCAGCCATTGCACTCAGCGATTTGCTACTGTTGGTAAATTTCAGACCCCGATACGAACTTTCTTTGGAGAGAGGTCTGATCTTTTGCTTCATTTTCATCCTCGCTCAGGGACTACTGCTGTCTCGCTTAGTCTTCCGACTCAAAAAACATTTCTCTGAGATTTATCCTCAGATGAACAAAAAAGTTCGCCTCTACTACTTAGGGATTCTCTCCGTTGACTTTCTATTATTTGTCTTTTTAGCGATCACTGGCCCTCAATATTTCTACTCTCTTACTCCAGTCTTTACTTCCTGTCATTCTACTTTATACTATATAACGGCTAGCCACCTAAGAGAAAACTATCCAGACTTTTACAACAGACATACCTCTTTATGGGAGTGTCTATAAACAAAAACCAAGCCAGCTGGGCTTGGTTTTCTTATCTATTTTTAGTATCAAGAATGATGGTGACTGGTCCGTCATTGACCAGCTCCACCTGCATATCCGCTCCAAAGATACCTGTCTGAACGGGCACTTCCTGAGCTAGCTTTTGGTTGAAAGCCTCATAGAAGGTAGCTGCCATATCCGGCTTGGCTGCACCTATAAAAGCTGGACGATTGCCTTTCTTGGTATCCGCAAAGAGGGTAAACTGAGAAATCGAAAGGATTTCCCCCTCAATATCCTTAACAGACAGATTCATCTTGCCTTCTGCGTCTGAAAAAATCCGCATGTTGACAAGCTTTCTCACAGCATAATCCAAATCTTCCTCTTGGTCCTCTGGACCTACTCCAACTAATAACAGTAAACCTTGGTCTATCTGCCCCTGAACCTGACCTTCGATACTCACTTGGGCCTTCTTAACTCGTTGAATGATGATTTTCATATTAGCCTTTCTATTAACCGAGGGAGGAATTAGCCATTGGTCCGTTTGACAGAGTAGACCTCTGGCACACTTTTAATCTTATCAACTACTGTTGTTAGAGTTGAGAGATTTGAGATTCCAAAGGACACATGGATATTGGCAAATTTCATATCCTTGGTTGGTTGGGCGTTAACGGTTGAGATATTCTTAGTTGTGTTGGAAAGAACTTGCAGAACATCATTTAAGAGACCTGTACGGTTGAGGCCGTAGATATCGATGTGGGCAGTGTATTCCTTGCTTGAGTATTGGTCTTCCCATTCCACATCAAGGAGACGTTGCTCATAGTTTTCTTGGGCGCGAAGGTTCATACAGTCCACGCGGTGAATGGCCACGCCTCGCCCCTTGGTGATGTAGCCAACAATATCGTCACCCGGTACTGGATTGCAACACTTGGCAATCCGAACGAGGAGACCTGAGGCACCTTCAATCACCACACCACCCTCATGCTTGACCTTGAGGGTTTCTTTGTTTTCAACCTTGACTTCGCCACCTTTGACAAGCTCTTCTGCTTCCGCCTTGGCCTTGGCACGTTCTTCCTCACGACGTTCCTTTTCAGTCAAACGGTTAAAGACAGTAATAGCGCCAATTTCTCCAAAACCAATGGCTGCAAAGAGAGATTCTTCTGTCTTGTAGCTGGTCTTTTGAAGGACTTGGTCCATGTGACGCTTGTCCATAAACTTATTGGCCACATAGCCGTTTTCTTGGAATTGGGCCATCAACATTTCACGGCCCTTGTTGACGGATAATTCCTTGTCTTGGTTTTTAAAGAATTGACGAATCTTGTTGCGCGCCTTGCTGGTCTTGACCATGTTGAGCCAGTCACGACTCGGACCAAACGAGTTGGGGTTGGTGATAATTTCAACCTGATCCCCTGTCTTGAGCTTGGTTGTCAGTGGAACCATACGGCCATTGACCTTGGCACCAGTTGCTTTTTCACCGACTTTGGTATGGATCTCATAGGCAAAGTCAATCGGGCCTGAATCTTTTGGAAGGGAGCGAACCGCACCATCTGGGGTAAAGACGTAAATCTCCTCAGCCAGATAGTTTTCCTTGACAGAGTCCACAAATTCCTTGGCATCATCAGCCTGATCTTGGAGCTCCATCATCTCCTTGATCCAGTTCATCCCAATAGCAGATTCCTTGCTGTTGACCTGACCTTTAATGCCTTTCTTATATGCCCAGTGAGCCGCTACCCCGTACTCAGCCACCTCGTGCATTTCCTTAGTCCGAATCTGGAATTCAATTGGCCCTTTTGGTCCATAAACAGTCGTATGGATAGATTGGTAACCATTAGCCTTTCGGTTGGCGATATAGTCTTTGAAGCGACCTGGCATGGGTTTCCAAAGTTCATGCACATAGCCCAGCATGGCATAGACATCACTATGAGTCTCTAAGATACAGCGAATGGCAATCAGGTCATAAATTTCCTCAAAGCGTTTCTTCTTATCCTGCATCTTGCGATAGATTGAATAGATATGCTTAGGACGACCATAGATTTTCCCTTTGAGATTGCGTTCAGAAGTGTACTCCTCTAACTTGGTTACTACCTCATCGACCAAAGCCTCACGTTCTCTGCGTTTTTCCTTCATCATGTGAGTGATCTTGTAAAACTCAGTTGGATTGAGGTAACGGAAAGATAAATCTTCCAACTCCCACTTGACACTGGAAATCCCCAGGCGATGAGCAAGCGGTGCATAGATTTCCATAGTTTCTCTGGAAATGCGTTCCTGCTTGTCTTTTCGCAGGTGGTTAAGTGTTCTCATGTTATGCAAGCGGTCAGATAGTTTAACTAAGATAACGCGAATATCCTCAGACATAGCCATAAGCATCTTGCGGTGATTTTCCGCTAATTGCTCCTCGATCGATTTGTACTCGACCTTACCAAGCTTGGTCACCCCATCAACAATGATGCGAACATCATGACCAAACTCTTGATCTAAATCATCCAAGGTCGCATCCGTATCCTCAACTACGTCATGCAAAAACCCACAGGCAACTGTCACGGCATCTAGCTTGAGCTTAGCTAAAATCCCTGCCACCTGAATGGGATGAATAATATAGGGCTCGCCAGATTTACGATATTGACCACTATGGCATTCAACTGCGTAAACCAAGGCTTTATGTACAAAAGCAACATCTTCTTTCGATAAATATTTTTGCGTTAAAGCGACAACCTCATCGCCCGTCAAATTCACTTCTTTCGGCATCTATTCTCTCCAATTCTTCCTACCATTTTATCACTTTTTTAAGGATATGAAAACTAGAAAAGCTCTACAATCCTATAATTTGCTTCCATCTCTTACGATGATCTCAAGAAAAGCAATAAATTAAAAGCGATTTTATTATTTCTATAATTAATCAGTAAATTTTATAAACAAACCCTCTATTTCCTATCATTTTTTATGAATTTTATAAAAACATTCGTAATTAACTTGATTATTCTCCTTCTATCCTGTATAATAGAGGGAAACTATTTTTGAGGAGATTATTATGTCATCATTTCGTAAACAAGCAGCCCTTTTAGGTCTGACTGCAGCTGTATTTGCGGCTTCTACTGCACAAGCAGATGAAAAAGTTACAAATCCAGATGCTAGCACAACATCTACACCAGTAGCAAATCAATCAGAGAAATCCGTTGCACCTACTGGAAATGAAAAGGGAACAGCATCTGAAAAAACAGACGCTCCTACTAAGCAAGATGAAAATGCTACACCAGTAACAAGCACTAATACAAAGCCTTCTACAGAAACAACCTCTTCTAAAGAGGGAAGCCTTGCGGACGACAAGGCCCTTCAACCAACAGAAGGACAGGAAGTTGATGTCCGCATCCTTACAACAACCGACCTCCACACCAATCTAGTCAACTATGATTATTACCAAGACAAACCCGCTGAGAATGTTGGGCTAGCAAAGACAGCTGTTCTCATCGAAGAAGCTAAAAAAGAAAATAGCAATACACTTCTCGTAGATAATGGAGATACAATCCAAGGAACGCCACTTGGAACTTACAAGGCCATCGTTAACCCTGTCAAAGAAGGGGAACAGCACCCTATGTATGCAGCACTTCAAAAGCTTGGTTTTGAAGCTGGAACACTTGGAAATCATGAGTTTAACTACGGCTTAGACTATCTCAAACGTGTTATTGATACAGCTGGAATGCCGATTGTCAATGCCAATGTTGTTGATCCTAAAACTGGTGCTTATGTCTATGACCCCTATAAAATCATCAACAAAACCTTTGTTGATAAAAATGGTCGCAAAACGACCGTCAAAATTGGAGTGACTGGAATCGTTCCTCCTCAAATTCTCAGCTGGGATAAGGCCAACCTCGAAGGAAAGATTCAGGTCAACGACTCTGTAGAAGCTATCCAAAAGATTATCCCTGAAATGCGTAAAGCAGGTGCAGACATCACTCTCGTACTCTCTCACTCAGGTATCGGAGATGATAAGTACGAAAAAGGGGAAGAAAACGAAGGCTATCAAATCGCAAGTCTACCTGGTGTTGATGCAGTCGTAACAGGGCATTCGCACGCTGAATTTCCAAGTGGAAATGGTACAGGCTTTTATGAAAAATATGCTGGTGTTGATGGCGTAAATGGTAAAATCAACGGTACTCCTGTAACCATGGCTGGAAAATACGGTGATCACCTCGGCATTATCGATCTCAACCTTGTTTACAAAAATGGAAAATGGACTGTTGCCAACAGCAAAGGCTCTATCCGCAAGATTCATACTAAGTCCAAAGACGCTGATGAACGAATCAAAGAAATTGCCAAAACAGCCCACGAAGGAACCATCCAATACGTTCGCCAACAAGTCGGAACAACAACTGCACCAATCACGAGTTATTTTGCCCTTGTCAGGGACGATCCATCTGTCCAAATCGTCAATAACGCGCAAATCTGGTATGCAAAGAAAGAACTAGCAGGCACTCCTGAAGGAAATCTTCCTATTCTCTCGGCTGCTGCACCATTTAAGGCGGGAACTCGTGGAGATGCTACTGCCTATACGGATATTCCTGCTGGCCCAATCGCCATCAAAAACGTAGCGGATCTCTATCTCTATGACAATGTCACGGCCATTCTAAAAGTCACAGGAGCTCAACTCAAAGAATGGTTGGAAATGTCTGCTGGTCAGTTCAACACCATCGATCCAACTAAAAAAGAAGCGCAACAGCTAATCAATCCAAGCTACCGCACTTATAATTTTGATGTGATTGACGGTGTAACCTATGAGTACGATGTCACCCAACCAAATAAATACGACCGCGAAGGCAAGTTGATCCATCCAGATGCTAGTCGTGTCCGCAATCTTAAATACCAAGGAAAAGATGTAGCTCCTGATCAGGAATTCATCGTGGTAACCAACAACTATCGCGCAAATGGTAAATTCCCTGGTGTTCGTGATGCTAACCTCAATCGTCTACTCGGACTTGAAAATCGCCAGGTTATCATCAACTATATCCTCGATGTGAAAAATATCAACCCAAGTGCAGATAAAAACTGGCACTTCACAAATAGCATAAAAGGTCTGGATGTTCGTTTCTTGACGGCTGATAAGGCCAAAGACTTGGTTGGTACAGACGGTGACATTCAATATCTAGCAAGTTCCGACCAAGAAGGATTCGGCGAATACCGCCTTCTCTATGTAGAGCCTAAGGCTGAACCTGCAGAAACAAATCACCACGAAGTCCAAGATACGCAGGGACAAAATCAAAGCGATGCAATCACTCTTTCAAACGGTGGCCAAACTATTATTTTACCAAGCACCAATAATCCAGTAGCTACTACCTTACCAAATACAGGTGAGAAAACATCTATCCTAACCTTCCTAGGTATCATTCTAGCCGTGTTTGGGCTTTCTCTCAAGAAAAAGGAAGAATAACATCATTGAAGCAAGACGAAACTCGTCCTGCTTCTTTTTAACCACCAAAAACACTGCTAGAGAAATCTAGCAGTGTTTTGACATTTCATTTGTTTAGTAGACTGTTTTTTCAGTTTCTACATCAAAGAAGTGTGCTTTGTTCAAGTCAAATCCAAGTTCAACTGTTGCACCTGTTTGTAAGTAATCACGAGCGTCAACTTTGGCTACAAATTCATCTTTACCAACTTGGCAGTAAAGGTGAGATTCTGAACCAAGTAATTCTGATACAGAGATGGTTGCTTTTACAACTGATTCTGGGAAAGTTTCAAGGAAAGCAGGTTCTGCATTCACATCTTCTGGACGAATACCGAAGATCAATTCTTTACCTTCGTAGCCTTTTTCACGAAGAACTTTCAATG
>CALHBZ010000011.1 GCA_937930605.1 Streptococcus oralis | reverse complement strand
CCACGTTTGTGTCTTTATAAGTTTCCACGTCTTCTTTGTGGACACGACCGTTTGCACCTGAGCCAGAAACGTCGTAGAGGTTGATACCTAGATCATCCGCTAACTTTCTAGCCGCAGGAGTCGCTCTTAGCTTATCATCAGCCATGACCTCTCCAATTCTATTTATGATGCAAAGGGCGTTTAAAAGCAACCGAAAAATAGGAAATCTACGCAGACTTCGATGAAGTCAAGGAGATTTATCTTTTTTCCGAGCTTTTAGCCCGTGCTCTAATTCAAGATATTAAGGACGAAGAGGGCAATGAAAAAATAGGAGATTGACGATGTGTTCGATGAACACAAGGAAATCTATCTTTTTTTCGCAGACCTCCGTCCGAATTCAATTACAACTCTACAAGTAACTTGGACACGTAAAATATCTCAAGTCCCTAAAATTAATAATTTACATAATTTATCTTATGCAACCTTATTCTTTGTTATAAGTTTTACGGATGGCATCTTTGATGCTTTCAACTGTTGGAATCATTGCATTTTCTAGGTTTTGTGCGTAAGGCATTGGTACATCTTCTCCTGCACAACGGCGGATTGGTGCATCTAGATAGTCAAATGCTTCTGATTCTGAAATGATAGCTGAAATTTCACCGATATAGCCACTTGTTTTGTGGGCGTCGTTGACCAGAACAACCTTACCAGTCTTCTTAACTGAGTTAATGATGATATCTTTATCAAGCGGTACAAGGGTACGTGGGTCAACAATTTCAACCGAAATTCCTTCTTCCGCCAATTCATCAGCAGCTTGAACTACACGGCGAAGCATTTTTCCATAAGTAACAACTGTTACATCTGTACCTTGGCGTTTGATTTCCCCAACCCCAAGTGGGATTGTATAGTCTGGATCAACTGGCACTTCCCCTTTTTGGTTAAATTCTGACTTGTACTCGAGAATGATGACTGGGTTGTTATCACGGATAGAAGACTTGAGAAGTCCTTTCATATCCGCAGGTGTTCCTGGAGCTACAACCTTAAGTCCAGGAATATGAGTAAACCAAGACTCTAGAGATTGTGAGTGCTGGGCGGCAGAACCAACTCCGTTACCGGCTGCACAGCGTACAGTCATTGGAACCTGACCTTTACCACCAAACATATAACGAGTTTTAGCAGCTTGGTTCACGATATTGTCCATGGCAATAACTGAGAAGTCCATAAAGGTCATATCAACGATTGGACGAAGTCCCGTCATAGCTGCTCCTGCTGCTGCTCCAGAGATAGCAGCTTCAGAAATCGGACAGTCACGGACACGTTCTGGACCAAATTCTTCAAGCATTCCAACAGAAGTTCCGAAGTCTCCCCCGAAGACACCGACGTCTTCTCCCATCAAGAACACATTTTCATCGCGACGCATTTCCTCAGACATAGCAAGGATAATAGTGTCACGGAAGGACATTGTTTTTGTTTCCATTTTTATCTCTTTCTCCTTAGTCTGCGTAAATATCTTCAAATGCTGATTCAAGTGGCGGGAATGGACTTTCTTCTGCAAACTTAACAGAAGCTTCTACTGCTTCCTTAACTTGTGCTTGGATTTCTTCCAATTCTTCAGCGCTTGCAATGTTATTTTCAATAAGGTACTTGCGGAGGTTTTCAAT
The DNA here is from genome assembly GCA_937930605.1 of Streptococcus oralis. Classification (GTDB taxonomy): domain Bacteria; phylum Bacillota; class Bacilli; order Lactobacillales; family Streptococcaceae; genus Streptococcus; species Streptococcus oralis_CO. Next base: position 18,424 of record CALHBZ010000011.1, on the reverse strand, counting down.
TGGGTCTTTTTGTTTCCACAATTCCACTTCTTCACGGGTACGATATTTACCAGGGTCAGATGATGAGTGACCAAGCCAGCGATAAGTTACACTTTCAATCAAGACGGGGCCATTGCCAACACGAACATGGTCAACAGCCTTTTTAAATCCTTCATAGACATCGATGACATTGTTTCCATCTTCGATAAACATTCCAGGAATTCCGTATGCAGCGCTACGTTGATGGATATGCTCTACATTGGTCATTTTCTTGATATCCGCAGAGATACCATAACCGTTGTTAATGCAGTAGAAAATAACAGGAAGTTTCCAAATAGAAGCCATGTTCACTGCTTCGTGGAAAACACCTTCGTTGGTCGCACCATCTCCAAAGAAGCAGACTACGATTTTACCAGTGTTTTGCATTTGTTGACTGAGGGCTGCACCAACAGCGATTCCCATACCCCCACCTACGATACCATTGGCACCGAGGTTACCAGCATCAAGGTCAGCAATATGCATGGAACCACCTTTTCCTTTACAAGTACCAGTGTACTTACCAAGGATTTCAGCCATCATTCCGTTAAGGTCAATTCCTTTGGCAATAGCCTGTCCATGACCACGGTGGTTGGAGGTGATCAAATCATCTGGATTGAGAGTCAGCATAGCTCCGACGTTAGCAGCTTCCTCACCAACAGAAAAGTGAGTCATGCCGGGAACTTTTCCCTTTTTCACTAACTGAGCAATTTTTAAGTCCATGCGACGGATTTCTTCCATCTTACGGAACATCTCTAGCAAAAGATTTTTATCTAAAATTGACATAATCTTGCCTTTCTAACATTGTTCTTTCCTTACCATTTTACCTCTTTTTAAAAATACTGTCAAAGTTTATGGCCTATAAAAATTCACAAAATAGAAAAAAGAAATCCCCGAGGAAACAGGGATTTCTTTTAATTAGAATATTTTTTCACAAAGTATTTTTTTCAATTAATTTTCCAAAAATTAGTTGATTTTTTTCATAATTGTTTGCAAACGCCATTGATACAAACAACCAGAAACAACCAAGCTAGCAATCAATCCAATCCAGTAAGCAAATGCCCCTAAGTCAGTTACTTGATCTAGTAGATATCCTAAAGGTATAGCTACTCCCCAATACCCGATTAAGCCAAGATAGAAAGGAACGATAGTATCCTTATAGCCTCTTAGAATCCCCTGGAGTGGAGCTGCAAAGGTATCAGCTAACTGGAAAAAGAGACTATAGGTTAGAAAAACAGCAGTTTTCTCAATGAACTGAGCGTCATTTCCGTATAGACTAGCTACACGATCTCTAAAAATGTAGAGAAAAGATAGGGTAAGACCTGCAAAAACGAGGGCTGTTACTCTCCCCAAACGAGCATAGATTTTTGCATCCTCAAAACGTTTAGCCCCCACCTCGTAAGACACAACAATGGCCATAGCAGAGGAAATACTCATAGGAAAAGCATACATGAGACTCGAAAAATTCATAGCTGACTGGTGGCTTGCGATAATGAGCGATGAAAACTTAGCCATGATTAACCCCACCACGGAGAAAATAGCCACTTCAGCAAATACGGTTCCCCCGATTGGTAGACCTAACTGAACACCTTCCTTGATTTTATCTATATTGAGTGGAATAGGTTTTTCAAGATGTAACGCTTTTAGTCTTTCCTGTTTGAACAAAACAAGAAGGGAAATTCCCAACAAAACCCAATAAGCTAACGAAGTTCCTAGCCCTGCTCCTGCACCACCAAGCTCAGGAAAACCGAAAGCTCCATAAATCAAAAGATAGTTGAAACCACTATTGAGCGGAAGTAACAAAAGCATGAGGTACATAGATAGCTTAGTCAAGCCTAGAGAATCAAGTAGCGCTCGGATAACACTGAAAAGCAACAAGGGAATAATGCCAATAGACAAATACCAAAGATAACGAACTGCAACTGCTGCCACTTGTTCTTCTAGTCCAATATGGTTTAAAACTGGGGGCGCTAAAAATAGTACCATCCCAAGCAAAACCAAAGACAGTCCAAAAGCCAAATAGATAAATTGGTAAAAGTCAGATGCTACTTCTTCTTTTTTACCTCGTCCTAGATGATGACCTATGATGGGAACCATAGCCGAAACAATCCCTGTCAAAAAGGTGAAGAAAGGATTCCATAGACTCGTTGCAGTTGAAACACCAGCCAAGTCCATGGTATTGTACTGCCCCGTCATGGTTGTATCGACAAAGGAGGCAGAATAATTGGCAAATTGATAAATCAGGATGGGGAAAAATATCTTAAGAAATAAGACAAACTTATCTTTAAATTGATGGGTTGGATACATAAAAGCTCTCTATTCTTGTCAGTTTAAGAGCAGAGTTCCATCTAGTTTTGATAGACGATTTGTCCCTTGCAGATGGTATATTTGACCTGCCCTTTTAAGGTTTCACCGATAAATGGTGAATTGGCTGATTTCGAAGCAAAGTCTGGACCAACAGTACGAACAGCCTTGTCATCAAAGATGGTGATATCGGCTGGACCATTCTCAGCCAAGTAACCTGCTTCAAAGTTATATAATTTAGCTGGATTAACAGTCATTTTTTCAAGCAATTCCATCAAGCTTAGTTCACCAGCTTCCACCAAATAAGTCAAACCAAGAGATAGAGAGGTTTCTAAGCCAGTCATACCAGATGGTGCTTTAGTGATGTCCTCTACATTCTTCTCGTCTGCATGATGAGGCGCGTGGTCTGTCGCAATTACAGAAATGACTCCCGACTTAAGACCTTCAATCACGGCACGACGATCTGACTCCAAACGAAGCGGAGGATTCATTTTAGCATTACTACCTTGAGTTAAAAGGAGCGCTTCTGTCTTAGAAAAATGCTGTGGAGCTACTTCTGCTGTGACTTGCGCACCCAAACCTTGAGCGAACTCCACTACCTTGACACTTTCCTCCTTAGACAAATGCTGGATATGAACATGAGCCTTGGTTGCATAGGCAATCATAACATCACGCGCAATCATAGCATATTCTGCTACCCCTGTCGCACCACAGATCTTGAAGTGGTCTTTAGCAATGTTTTCGTTGAAACCAAGAATACCGTTCAAACCAGGGTCTTCCTCGTGAAGGCTAATAAAGGTATGAAGCTTTTTGGCTTCCTCCATAGCTTCCTTGACAACTTTACTACTTTCAAGCGGAATACCATCATCAGAAAATCCAACTGCACCTGCATCTAAAAGAGCTTTAAAATCTGTTAGGTCTTGGCCATTAAAGTGCTTGGTAATGGTGGCAACCGTTTTAACATTAATTTTTTCCTTGGAAGCTGACTGGAGAACTTCTTGCAAGGTCTCTACGTCCGAGATGGTTGGATTGGTATTAGCCATCATGACAACTGTTGTAAAACCACCTGCAGCGGCTGCTAGAGCACCAGTATGAATATCTTCTTTATGAGTTTGACCAGGTTCACGGAAATGAACATGGATATCAACCAATCCAGGCGCAACTACAAGACCAGTAGCGTCAATCAGTTCTGCTCCTTCTTCCTTGATGTCAGGGGCAATTTTGACAATCTTTCCATCTTCAACCAAAACATCACACACTTGATCCAAACCAGACTTGGGATCCATTAAACGGCCATTTTTGATTAGTAACATAGCTCTACTCCTTTATTCATAGAAATCAACTTGGGTATCCAACAACTTATCGCCATCATACACAAACTTAGCTGAAAAGAAGGGTTTGTCCTCTAAAAGCCACTCAACAAAGGTGTGATCACCCTCCCAAGTTGGCTTGCTCAAGACTTCATCATAGGGAACCCATTCCAGCGTCCCCTCATTGCAGTCAATCAAGTCACCCTCAAACTCTGTCACCTTAAAAACATAGGTGTACCAGTCTAAATCTGGTGTGAATTCTGGAAAAGTGATAACGCCTTTTAGAACTGGCTTGGCTCTGAGCCCTGTTTCTTCAAGGATTTCACGTGCAGCGCATTCTTGAGGAGTCTCCCCTCGCTCTAGCTTCCCACCCACGCCAATCCATTTGCCTTCATGGACATCATTGGGCTTCTTATTGCGATGGAGCATGAGCAGTTCTTTCCCGTTATCAATGTAGCAAATCGTCGCTAACTGAGGCATATTCTCTCCTTATCTAAGCCAATCGATTGGCTCTTGTTCGGTCTCTGTTAAGAAAGCATTGGCCTTGGAAAAAGGCTTGGAACCCCAAAATCCTCTGTAAACCGATAAAGGACTGGGATGGGCTGATTCGATAATCAAGTGGTGAGGATTAGTAACCAAGACCTTCTTCTTGCGTGCATAAGCACCCCAGAGTACAAAAACTACTGGTCTGTCTGGATGATTGACAACCTGAATCACAGCATCTGTAAAAGGCTCCCATATCAGCCCAGCATGACCATTGGCCTGGCCGGCAGGAACGGTCAAACAGGCATTGAGAAGTAAGACTCCTTGCTCAGCCCAAGATGTCAAATCATGAGATTCTTTACTACCAATATCATCTGCTAATTCTTTCAAGATATTTTGCAAGGACGGCGGAGCTGGGATAGAGTCAGGAACAGAAAAACTCAAACCCTGAGCCTGACCAGGTCCGTGATAGGGATCCTGTCCCAGAATCACCACCTTAACCTCTTCAAGCGGTGTTGTCAATAGAGCCTGAAAAACTTTTTCCTTAGGCGGGTATACAGTTCCCTGAGCATAGACTTGCTCCATAAAGTGGTTGATTTTCCCGAAATACCCCTCAGGTAATCGCTCCTTAATCAAAGCATGCCAAGATGAGTGTTGCATAAAGCCAACTCCTTCATTTTTACTGCCTCTATTATAGCAAAAAGTGGCTATTGAAACCACTTTTTACAGTTTATCTAGGAGATCTAGAAGAGCTTGATAAGACTCAACTTCATAAGTCGGCTGGGCTTGCGTCTTATTTTCCAGATGATGGGGATTGTACCAGATAGTGTTGATTCCAGCGTTATTCCCGCCCTGAATATCAGCCGTTAAGGAATCTCCAATCATCAGCGCCTTTTCTTTGCTAAAATCCGCAATCTGTTGACCAATTCTTTCGTAAAAAAGTGCATCAGGTTTTTGCGTTTGCAACTGTTCAGAGATAAAGACTTGGTTGAAATAGGGAGCCAGACCAGATTGAGCCAAACGACCTGTTTGAATGGCAGTAATGCCATTTGTCGCAGCGTACAGCTCATAATCACGCTCGATAAGGCTGTCCAAAAGTTCATGAGCGTCCGAAAGAGTTTGTCCCTGCTGGGCTAGGTGAAACTGGTAGCGTTGAGCAAGTAAAGTACCGTCTTTCTCCAGTCCAAAATGAGCAAACAAACGCGAAAAGCGCGTATTAACCAGCTCTTGTTTACTGATTTTCTTTTGCTCCAAGTCCTTCCAGAGAGCCTTGTTCATGGGAACGTAATAGTCTTTGTAGGCTTGGATATCCGCAACTCCTTCTTCTTTTAGAAGTTGTGTCAGAGCCACATCCTCAGCAGTATCAAAATCAAGCAAGGTGTGGTCTAGGTCGAAGAGTAAAAATTTGTAGGACATTGAGTTTCCTTTCTGAAAATTCATTAAGAACATTATAGCATAAATGAAAATATGTAGTTATCACTAATCTGAATTGACTTAAATGGCTTATTCATCTTATTTTTATACTTTCTCAATTTTTACATCGTTTTCTGATACAACGTCCACTAAAAAATCCGTCGACATTAATTTGTACTGATGGAGCTTTTTATTAGCTACATTTGCAGAAGCGACCAAGTCCCCAAACTCTGCATTCTCGACTTCATAGATATAATTGGTCAGATAAAGTGGTCTGTTCTCTGCCAATCCTTGCTCCCAGTAACTATCTATTAATTCTAGGCTTTCGTAGACTGAGCGGAAAGCCCAGACCTTTGTAAAGGTAAATTTAAACTTTTCTGAATCTTCCAAGTAGGCAATTAGAGTATCTCCATCTATATTTATCTCAATACCATAATCTCCAAAAGGGATGAAGCCCGGTTTAATTTTCGTCCATTTTTCCATATCATTTCTCCAAGTTCTATTTTCCGATAATTGTACTAAAGTCATGTACATATTTGATTAGCAAATTTTCTAGTATTGACTGATACTCAAATCAGAATTTGCGGACACAAGAATCTCCACTACACTATCTTGAGTTATGAGTATATAATGTTGTGAATACAGAGTTCTTGCACCACTATAAGCTGTATAGCCGAGTTTCTTCACTAATTGACTATTTTTGACTTCATAAATGACATTTTGGAAATTATCTTTTTCAAATTTTTTAAACATCTCTTTATCCAGAATTGTAGATAAATACAACTCCCTGCTAAAAAATCGTGCTTCATCATAACAAAAACATGATAATTTAAAACGGTTCTTTTCTCCAATAAGCCTAATTTCTTGCTCATCTGCTAAATTTGTCAATAAAACTTTTATCTTATAGTTATCTCTGGGGATCATATCTTTAAAGATTTCTACCCATTCTTCATTTTTAGTTTCCATATCTAATTTTATACTCAACTTCACTATTCCTTTTTATAAAATTAAACATCTACTTTCCATCTATTTCATTATTCTCTAAATTAGTAGAAGATATCTTATTAAAGATTTGGCTGTCATTTATTAAAGATAAACTTTTACTAATTCTTTTCAATTCTGTTTCTATCGTCACTTTCATCTCCTTTCTTATCTAGTTGCTGCTACTGTCTTCGAGTTCAATTTTTCTTCCAGTATTTGTATCTATAAAATATCTCTGCTCACTTTCGTAAATAAGTGTAAGTTCTGTTCCGATAGACATGTCGTAAATCAATAATACAGCAGGTTCAATTTCAACAATTGTACTCCAGTCGCATACTGACATATTTTCAGGATTTGATAAGTATTCTTCGGTATCTATTTCAGAAAGAAAGCGCCAGCCATTGTCTAGCTCATCTACGGCATCCTCGCGAAATACCCATTTCAATTTTGCATTATTTTCTAAAATATGATTAGAAACTACTGAAGCACCTAAATGCATTTTTCCTCCTTTTTTAAAAGTATTCGTTTCAAATACAGACTTCCAGTATGCAAGTCTATATCTTACTATAGATTCATCTTGCAATTAAATTTTTCCGAGCCTACTCGGTTTACTCTACCTGCTAGAACTCCGACACCAACACGATTAATAAGTTTCGAGTTCATTCCATGCTTCACCCAATGTTTTACCATTGATTAATGCAGCGGATAAGAACTCTGTTTGATTATAGAATACTCGATAGTCTTTCTCAGATACAGTGAAATATATCTCTCCCAAATCTTTCCGTTGACTAATATAGAATTTTTTATCTTGAAAATATATAACAAACTCTTCCCCATAGGATAATAATTCCTTAAAAAACTCATATGTCATATCCTTACCTTCCAATAACTTTTCCTCGTCCGAATCATAAAATCTTCTAGTAAGTAAATCTCCTGTTTTTTTATCAACAATATCTAAGCTAGAATCCGATTGACCTCCAAATAGATCTGGATTATCGGGGAGCGGACATCGTATCAATCCTTTCAATAATAGGTGGTATTGGAATTAGCAACTCTCATTTTTATCCAATCTAGTCTAAGATTTCTATCATCATCAAAAATATAAAAGATAGTTGCCTTCAGTTACTGGTCTCCTCTATACCATGTTTTTCTATATATTCTTGTTCCTCATTATCTTCAGCAACTCTATAGAATGCAAAACCAGTCCACTTATGTTTCATAACCATTTGACGAAATTTCTCTGATACATATATCACAGTAAAGTTTTTCGAAGCGCGAAAAACATCTACTCCTTGACACTTTAAGGAGTCTATTCTTTCTCCTTTGGGTTCGAAAAAATAAACATCGTATTTCTCATTATAACGGTATTTACTATTTTTCATATCAAATGCATCAACTACACAGAGAACATGTAAAACAAAATAATTTGTATTGATGCTTCCAGTAGCTACATCAATTAATTTTACAGGATAAAATTCTAAATTGGGGTATTCTTTTTTTAGTATTTTTACTACATTCTTTCTAAATATAGGCCATGAATCAATATTACCTAAGTAATCACTTTCCTCTGTCATCTCCAATGAATTATAATAGAATTCTACATTTGGCCACGACTCTACTTTCTTTTCAGAATGTACTATTGTATGAAATCTACCTTTAGGATAATTTTCATATTCGACGTCATTGATATTATTACCATCCCCATAAATATAGCATTTCTTTTTTTCAATAACCTTGTCTACAAGATCCATATCATATTTTAATTGATAAAACATTAGTCTAAACCTTTCCAATAATTCGAGTAAAGCATTTTTTCCTCTTGCAAATCTAACCCCATCTCAATAACCATCTTTGTTATATCTAACAGTTATTAAGGGACTAAAATCACCTTTTTAATTTTAGAATCTATCTGAACAAACTTACTCAATAAAAATTACTTGTCCAGAAAGGAACTTCTTTATATTTTTTTGAGTCAGATACAAGTCGCTTATGTCCGAATTCAACCTCAAAATAATCATACAAATCCAATCCATAATAGATAATATCTAAATCTACAACAGATAAAACGGGCATTTCCTTGTTTTCAAATATCGGGAGAAAACGATGCCCATATAAAGGAATTAGAGGGGGAGCTGATTTTAGCATTTTTCTTATTTTCTTATTTTTCTCTTCTACCCTAGCAGGCTCTAGTCCCCAGGAAATATCCCAAACTATTTCATCGATACTTTCCAAAATTCCATTATAAGGATTCGCTAATCTTTCTTTTATAGTTTCTATATTTTCAACTGAAAAATCTCTCCAGTTATAAAAACGATCCGAAACTGGCAGTATATTTTGATAAAATTCCAACCACTGCTTGGGAAATTTTATATTATATATTTTCTCAATTTTTCTTACTTCGTCATCGCTTAAGCCTTGCTCTATATGGATATTATTCTCAAGCAATAGCTTTTTAGTCTTAGCTATTTTCATTTTCAAATCATTTTGCTTCATATCTATTTTCAATACTCTATTTAAAAAATCTTAGGTAGACGTTATTATGCTTTCTACACCTTCAATATTCCTCATAAATAACCTCGATATCTTTATCTGAAATACTCATATCAGACTCTAGTATAAAATTCTTTATATTTTTTATTTCCTTATTCGTTAGAGACTCAGCTTGAAACTCAATAATGAAGTCAACCTTATCTTCATTTCCTGAAATGACAATGATAGCATCTTCAATATATTCTCCCAAAAATATTCGTTTCAAATGCAGATATCCAGTTGCGGGAGTGGAGAAATATTCCTTCCAATTTATAGTCTCTGAATAGTCCATGTCTACATTCCTATAGAAAAAGTGAGAATGGTCTATTTGATGACTAGTATCCAATAATTTCAATAATCTATCTATCACAACTAACTCATTTATAGCTATTATCAGTTCAATACCTAACATAATCTCATTCCTATATAAATAATTTAAAGATTGGGCTATTAGTCCGTGTCTTACTAGGACTTCATCTCAGATTCTTTATATACTTGCACTTGTTTAAATCTCGATGAAGTGGCATTATTCAATGATATAAACATTAAATTTTTTTCTTCTACCACCAACTATGTATCTCTCAACACCTTCATCCCACCACAAAACAATGTCAGATAAAATCTCTAAAAAAACATTTTTAGAAACCTCATCATTGATAAAAAGATATTTTGCATTATTTATAAAAATATTAATGCTATCTGGGATTATACAGTCAGGACGCTCAAGACGATCAGCTAGTGCATCCCAATTACCATCTTGAAGATCATCAATATTAAAACCTTCCGCTAATATCTGTACAGCATCTTTTTCACTCTGTACTGTTTTTCCATCAATATGTAGATAAAAATAACCAGAGAATTTGAACATTAAATATATTTTCTCTAATTTTGTTATTCGTTTATATACATTCACCTTATTTCACCCTTATAAATTGTTCTCAATGCTTAGTTGTGTAATACAAACTAGCTTCTCTTCCATTGGTTCTTAGAACAGTTTATCTATAAAACATCATTATCCTGCCAAAAGAACTGAACATCCTTTAAATCAAGATATTCTATCTGAATATCACGACAAACAATTGTCATTTGCAACAAACCAATATCAACTATACACTTCACAAAATCAGGATTCTCCTCATAAATTTGTAAAGAAATTTCTTGACCATGATGATGCAATTCTCCTCTAGTCATATTTTTAACGTATTGATCTTTTCTCCACTGAATATCTAAAGCATCATTGATATACTCTACTTTGGCGCATACTAAAAACTTAATTTCCCAGTATTTTTCTTTGTTATGATAATCTTCTATGCACAAAGAAACTTCATCTCCAAAATAGGATATCTTTAAATCTAATATCCCCATTTCCCAATAATCTAGTTCTTCAAGCTCTTTTTGCTTGGTAGATAAATCAAACAGCAACAAGATTTTTCTCCTTCCCATTTATCCCCAAATAAATCCCTCAGATATTTTTTACAGATGACTATTTTCATCAATAGCGCTAAGATCCACCCCAAGGCTCACACTAACACCAAGTCACCGTCTATCTTGCAGATTGTTATCCCCAATGTATTCTAACCAAGCATCAATGGTGGAGAAAACTTCTTTTTGTTCCCATCCTATATCAGCAAAGTCATAGATGATGTGCACTAAACTGTTATCATCATCTTCAAAACAAGCGACATCATCATTATTATCTCTCCTTGCAAATGGATATAATCTTCTCCCAGGGTATCTCTTTTGAAGACCTTGAAATCTTCTCACTGTTTCATCGTCATTCATCAAGTACCATACACCAAAATCAACCCTACCATCGGAAACTAAATCCTTTAATGATTGTGGATATGAAAAGAAAGAATGCTTAAATGTAATATCTGACATGAATGCCCCCTCTAACTATTGAAAAAACAGCAAATACTAGTTACCTTTCTGCCCATCTAGCTAATTTGATAAAATAATCCTCGATTAAAGCTTCCGTGTCATACATTTTTAGAATATTCTCAAAATCTATCGCTGATATTTCAGACACATCAAACTCATCTGTAGCATTTATTACATCAAAATCACTTGGGTATGGAGCTTCTCCCAACTCCAAGGGTGTCCGAGTATCAAAGTAAGCTACATGTCCATCATGGTATATATCTAATCGTTTTGTTTCAAATCGTTCTGCGTCTATTTCTGAGTACATGGTTATTGGAAAATCATCATTCGTATGATTCCAAATTGTTTTATAATACAACATCCAATCCCCCTAATTCCCTAGCTAGCTATCCAGCCAAAATCTTCCTTCTTTAGATACTGCCCATATCATAAGCTAGGCAAGTCTTTTGTTCAATCTACTCAGTGATGACATTATCCACTAAGAAAATTGCCATCTCCCATCTCTATGTGGTAATAGTAACAGTCAACTGTACAAGGTTATCCATAAAATTCAATTTCCCAAGCAGTACTATCGTATATTTCCACTCTTACTTGCAAAGATTCTGTACCTTTTTCTATCGTTACAAATTCAACAGGAGATGTAGAAGAAACTAATATTAAGTTATTTATATCCTCTATTTCCTTTGAAAATTTTAAAAGCTCGTTCCAACTCATTTGATAGCCATATTTTGAATTTAAGACTAGATCTTCAAATTCTGACATAGTCAGATTATTCGGTGTTTTTCCAATGGCATCAAATTCAAAAATATACCATTTAGCATTATTAGATGGGATATTGGAAAGAATCTCAAAAAAAGAAATCTTTTTATTATATTTTGACATATTCCCACTTATTTTCATGGTATTTTCAACTCACTTTCTTCTAGTCTTTTGTGATAACACCAATTTCCAATTCATTCATCAAGAATATCTTGCATATATTTTATCAAAATTGCTTGGATATATGGCTTTACTCATCTCTATTTTTAGCAGGTATTTGATGCTTGCTGAGATGGTGCCTCATTTTATTAGCTCCAAAAGAAGTCCTGTTCTCTGACTAAAACTTTGGAGATTTGAATTGCTTGACACACAATCTTAATTAACATACTTGATAAAGTAATTGTAGCTTTTATCATATTATTTTTCTCTTTGATGAGACTAATGTCATGTACAGTGTGAGACATGAGATTTTCAAAAGGAACATCTTTCATATTGAAATTCCTTGTGTCACTCTTGCTTTCCCAACATGTCCAACCAGCATCCGTCTCATAGTCAACCTTAAAACAACGGTAGAAAACTATCTCCCAGCAATACTGATCCGATTTGCCATTTTCAATCTCGATATAGAGTTTACATTCGTCCCCGAAGAATGAAGCTCTAAAGTCTAATGCGTAGGAATCCCAGTACTTCGTACTGTCAATCTGTTCCTGTATTTTTAAAATATTCATTTCCTCTCTCCTTTATTTTATGAAAAGGCATAGGTTCTAGTAGCAGATTCATTATTTTTGTTTTTCATCCGATACATTTTTTATTTCATACAACGCTATTATATCTACTATCAGTTCAGTTACTCTATTCAGAAAAACTTAGTGGCACAATCTCTACATCCCCAAGATTGTAAACCGAGTAGCGTTGGCTACCGTTTTTGAACCAGCGTTCTAGAACAACATCATAAAGCATGAAGTGGGATTTTTCTTTAATCCAAGCTTCATCAATCCCATAAGGCTTTAAATACTCTAGTACTTCGTTTGGATTTGTTATCTGAAAATTTGGTAAGCCTTTAGTCGAGCTAAAACTATAGGAATTTTTTAAATGTAGCTCTAAATCAGATTCTTTTCCACTCTTCACTTCTATATTATAACCAATTAACCCGTAAGCTAATGATTGATCAGATTCTGAAATTTCAATAGTTTGTTTGAGCATCTTATCTCTATAATCATAGTCAATAAAAAGATATCTGCCATTAGGTAACGATCGTCTATACTCAATTAGAAATGTTTCTTCAATACCTACATACACTAATATAGTTTCACTCTCAGATAAGCCTGATTCAAGACTCATACCAACTATAATATCCTTATCGCGATATGATTCACCTCCGTCAACTGCTTTACTAAAATCAGCGAGTCCTGATAATACTCCACTATGGGTTTCTGCATAGTTCATCTCTAGAAAGACATTACTTAAAGATTCATACACTCCTTTATAATAATTCTTTTGATAGACATGATATAGGCCAAACAAAGTTAGAAAAACTAATACCGTTGCGACTACTACTTTTAAAAATTTTTTCATTGACTTTTTTCCTTACTTAAATCTTGGATAAACTGATAAACAACATTGTTCTTCTCTTTTAACATCTCCATTGCTTGGGTATCATTCTATTCAGAAAAACTTAGTGATACAATCTCTACATCCCCAAGATTGTCAACCGAGTAGCGTTGGCTACCATTTTTGAACCAGCGTTCTAGAACGACATCATAGAGCATAAAGTGGGATTTTTCTTTAATCCAAGCTTCATCAATTCCATGAGGTTTTAAATACTCTAACACTTCGTTGGGATTTGTTAGGTAAAAATTAGGTATCGAATCCCCTGTTTTCGACTGACGTGATAATTCTTTATATGCCTCCAAATCTAGTTTTCCCTCATCCTTATGGAGTATATTATAACTAGCTAAGTCATACGCTACCGACCATTTAGAATCTGAGATTTCGACTGATTGGTTAAGTTTCTTATCATTGTAGTCATATTTTATATAAAGATATCTCCCATCAGATAATAGTTGCTGGTATTCAATAATAAAAGTTTCTTCAAAACCTACAATCACTTTTAAACTTTCATTTTCAGACAAGCCTGTATCAAGTCCTATGGGAATTATCCAGTCTGGATCTCTAAACGACTGACTTCCGTCAACAGCTTTACTAAAATCAGCAAGTCCATGTAAAACACCACTATTTATCTCTGCATAGTTCATCTCTAGAAAAACATTACTTAAAGATTCATACACTCCTTTATAATAATTCTTTTGATAGACACGATATAGACCAAACAAAGTTAGAAAAACCAATACAGTTAGGACTAGAATTTTTAAAAATTTTTTCATCTAAATTCTTACATATAACCTTTCTGCTATATTTGAAATCAAATTTATGATACACTCCCCTACCCCAACTCCTTGGCTATTCTGCTCTTTTCAAGTTTTCCCTTGGTAATTCGTTTCCATAAAACAAGTGGGTTCAAATTATAAGATAGACGTACGAGGAAATAATTAACCCATTCGATAAGAGCAAAGAGCTCTATCAGTGTGGCTAAGATAGCCACTTGGAAACTCTGTGTATTCCAGAAAATAAAAGGAAAGCCTGAAATAAGTAGAACAGGGTCTAGTATCCTGAAACAACCATATATTTTGGGAACAGTTCCACTTCCGAACTGAGGTTTCGACAGCCTTCTAATCAAAATTGCCCAATAGATTGAACCTTGAAGCAAAATAAATGTCAGTAAAGACAAAGGGTAGAGAATGGTTACTAGACTATTCTCATCACCAAGCCGATTTTTCAAAAGGAAAAAACAAAACCAAAAGGATAGGACGGCTGTGAACTCTCCCAAACAGAGGGACACCAACTCTTTTTTAACTTTCTCTTTTTGTATGTTCATTATCTCACCCATCTATCATCAATCCTATATCAGAAAAAAGCCATTCGAAGCATTTTCTAGTCAAGATTTCTCAGAATCAAGGCATTCTAAGCATCGAACAGTTCGATTCCTTTAATATCATTGTAATTCTAAGTTTAGAATTACTATAAAATAAATGTTTTGGGGCTATTCTAAGTCCATGACGGCCTTAAATTTTAATTTTTGAAGGATTCTAAAGCCAGAATAGTTCAAAATCACGAGAATGAAGCTATTCGTAGCTTAGAAGAACCTTTTCTAAACCCCAAACTCACTTTAACTGGTGACACTTACAATTTTTCTGATGAGCTTTGAGCTTTTTCAGAGCCCAATCATAGTGACTGGAAGTGGCACTCACAAGGTAGGAACCTAGACTTGTCCCTCCCGTCCACTTATAGACACCTTTTGTGAACAATTCGTCATTGCTAAAGCCTTCCATCAACTCTAAAACCTCTTTATGCGATTGATTGAGGAGTTTGGTCGCTTCTTCTAAGGACGTTCTCTGGTGCTTCTTCCAAAAAGCGACATTCATTTCCCCATAAGTTTTCCAATTATAAGGTTCAGGGAGAAAAGGTCTTTCATGACCCTTTTGATTAGAATGTACCCAGGTTAAAAGTAACTGATGCCATTCATAGAGATGGATCAGGACATCTCTTAGATTTTTATCTCTTTTCCAGTGAGCTTCTTTTTTCTTTTGGTCTTTTGAAAAATCAAAAGGAGTCTGTATTTCCTCTTCGCTTAATTTAGATATAAAGTGATTGAGCTTTTCATAGTTTTCCTTAGAGGCTAACACTAATTCCTCTTTTGTTCTTGGTCTAGGCATAGGAGTTCTCCCTTCTTTTTTAAGTTGGATATGCTATTTCTTCACTTCATTATACCATAATCAAAAAACAGTTCTTCATTTTACGAAAAACTGCTTTTACTTGCTATTTTATAAAAGTTGGGAGCGCCCCTAGACTTGCTTATTTACATATAAATCTTTAAAGCGACGGTCCGCTTCTGCTATCTGATAGAGCAAGTGGGCTAGTTCTTGGTAATCTTCTTTTAAACATGAAAGGTGGGCTTGACCAAATAGAGTAGCCAATTCTTCTTTTAATCTTGCCCCTTCTGGATCATGATCTTTTAAGAACTTACTGAGATAGAGATTTCGAACAGCAGCAAGTTTAAAGCTGAAATACTGATGCAATTGCTTTTGCTCCGTATTTAAGCCATGTTCAGCAACTGCTTTTGCATAGAATTCCAAGACATTACTTTGTCCGTCCAGATATCTGTCCTTCATAATCCTTGCCGTTTCTTGATAGATTTGAGTTTGACTAGGATTCTTGACCTTCCTAAAATTTCCCCACATGGAGTATGCTCCACGCTTATAGTCAATAGCTTCCGCCTTCCAAGCTTCTAAAACGTCATTAAAAGCAACCTTCATACAGGCAAAACCAGCTGGATCATGCAAATAGAGATACTGACCATCAACAGCATACACAGTTATAAAGTGATCTACACCATAAAGGATTGTGTGATTTGGATTGTAAGTCAAGTGGCCCATATCAAGAGGACCCAGTACGACAGGTCCATTGGACAGAAACGTTTCCAACTTTCCTTTAATCTCTTCCAAATCTACTTCCGCTCCATCTTTTAGATAGAATTCTTCAAAGTCAAATCCAAGTATTTTTGAGGAATGGGAGATAGAAAGATCTGGCATTCCATTATCAAAGAATACTAGAGGGTGCTGCTCATCTTCCTTTACGATACTAGCGCCATTTCCCATCACCATGATTGCCTCTAAAAACTCTGCTTTAAAGTCATAACCATAGGCGTCGAGTGCCATTGCCAATGAATAGCTATAGCAAAGTGACACATCTCCAAAATACATCTGCATATTCATGCCTCCTTATCTTCTATGAGTCTATTATACCGAGATAACGTTGCTCATACCCCATAAAATCCAAACAAAAAATATGGTATGTTTGATTTACGGACATGAATTTCCACAAGAAAAAACTCTGTAGAGGTTCTTTCTACAGAGTCGGATTTGCATCTTTACAAAAAATCAGAAAATGTCCTAGTCCTTGATCACTGGTATCCAGAGTTCCATTTGGTAGTCTGGTGAGGACATGTCTCCCGCAGTGTAAACTTCAAAGTCTGGTGCTCCAGAGTGACGATAGCCTGTTTCTGGGAAAAAGACTTCCAAGACATATTTCCAAGCATGGTGGATGCTGGTCGGTATAGTGCCTTTGACTGGTACGATAGCATATTCAGCTTCGGAGATTTCTTTGATCGAGAGTCCTAGTTCTTCTGCTTTGACTTTATCCGTCACATCATAGGCAGCCATATAGTTGATGATTTCGCCTTCTTTGACATCTGAGCAGACGCCAAAGGATTGACCACTGCCCAGACTTTCTAGGCTTTCAAAGCTATGATTTGCATAGAGATGCTCCCATGCAGACGGGCACTGGCTATTGTCAATAGCTCCCAATAGGACACCTGCTACGGTAAAAGCAGGTTTCTTTTGAATCTTGATCTCCATGTTCTTTCCTCCTGTAATCTTTAAGGATAATTGAAGTTTAGGAAAGACTCGATAAGGTTTTCCATTTCGAACTTCTGAGGGAGTTGCACCATGGAATTTCTTAAAGGCTGCGCTGAAGGCATCCGCAGACTCATAGCCGTATTTCATTGCTATGTCAATGACTTTCTCAGAGCTTTCCCGCAAGTCCGTCACAGCTTCTGACAGCCTGCGATTGCGCAAGTATTCTGCTAAGGTCATATCTGCTAGGATGGAAAAGAGCCTGCTAAAGAGAGCATAAGAATAGCCTGATAGCTGCTGGAATTTCTGCAAATCCACTTCTGCGTCCAACTTACTTTCCAGATACTCCATGGTTCGATTGAATTGATGCATCATATTCTTTTTCACCTCTTGACTATAGTCTAACAGATTTAAGCTACTTCCACCCTAGAATCTTTGTACAAGATTTAAAGGTGTAAAATCTATAACTTATCTTTTAATTTTTCGACAAAGAGATAAGCTGCTGGACAGGTCAAGGTATTCTTAATCGTCAGATGGTTGATTTGATGAATTTTTTTACGGTCTGTATGAGGAAATTCTCGGCAGGCCTTTGGACGAACATCATAGATAGAACAGAGTTTGTCTCCTCCTAGAAAAGGGCAAGGCATGGATTTGAAAACCTTGTCTCCATCTTCATCCACCTGCAGAAACTCCGCTTCAAAAGCCGGTAATTTCATCTTAAAATACTTAGCAATGCGGGTAATATCTGCTTCTTTGAAGTCGGGCCCCAAGGTCTTACAACAGTTTGCGCAGGCAGTGCAATCAATCTCCGCAAAAACTTCTTCGTGAATCTGCTGAGCTATCTTATCTAGATTTTTTGGTGGCTTTTTCTTTAGATTAGCTAATACTTTGCGATGCTCTTTTTGCTTTTGCAAGGCTAACTGGTGGTAATACTCAATATCAATTTCTTTAGACATAGTTACTTTCTAATACAAGTGTTTTTGTCTATTATACCATAAGTTATTTTTCATTTTGAGTATTGTACACAAAAAGCCCTTCGGATAAAATCCGAGGGGCTAAAAACGTTGTTAAATCAACGGCCGAACTTTTACATTTCAAGGTTCGGGATAAAATAGTTCACTGAACTATTTTATTTTTTCAAGTTGTAGAATGATTTCAATCCACGGTATTCAGCTACTTCACCAAGTTGGTCTTCGATACGAAGCAATTGGTTGTATTTAGCGATACGGTCTGTACGTGAAAGTGAACCAGTCTTGATTTGTCCTGCGTTAGTTGCAA
>CALHBZ010000010.1 GCA_937930605.1 Streptococcus oralis | reverse complement strand
CAAGTGAAGCGTAACGACGGTCAGTGTGAGCTGAGTGCTCATCATCACGATCCATAAATCAAATTTCAGATTCTAGATTAATTTACTGTCTAACCCCAGAAAGCATCTTCTACTGCTTGATCTGATGAAAAGAGCCAAACTTCCTTGATTTTTCCTTCTTCCATGCGGAAAAGATCAATACCGTTCATGTTGAGTTCCTCGCCGTCTGGGCGAGTTCCGACAAAGGTCACATTGGCTGCTACAAGGTCAATATTTTCAGACACCCAGTTAGTCAATACTTTGAAGGTACCGTTTGTTTTTTCTGAAAATTGAGCCAAGTGTGCTCCAAGTGCTTCTTTTCCAACAACTGTACCGGAATTACTATGCTGACCTGGCTGGTGCCAGATGATATCATCTGCCATAGTCTCAAAAACAGCTGGAAAATCACCTGTTATAAGACCATTGTTATATGCATTAAAAATTTCTAAATTTACTGACATGAGTTACTCCTCGTTTCTTTTATTTATGATATAATTTTATCACTTACTAAAAAAAAGACAAGTAGGCACTTTATTGTTATCTAGTATCAAATACGATACTATTATTGTCAAATAAGAGAATAATTTTAAAAAATTTGGAGGAATTATGGTAACCAAAGTCAGTGAATACGGAATTTGTCCTTTTGCCACGACACAGCGTGTACTAACAGGCAAATGGGCTCTAGTCATCATCTATCAACTCAGTACGGGAACTAAGCGGTTTAATGAACTACAACGGCTGATTCCTGGCATTACCCAAACCATTCTAACACGACACCTCAGACAGCTCGAAAAGGATAAAATCGTGGAGCGTAAAGTCTATGCTGAAGTTCCCCCACGGGTCGAATACAGTCTAACTGAAATGGGTAGAAAATTTCAAGGTGTCCTAGACGCCATTGAAAGTTGGGGACTGGAGTATATCGAAATTCTAAACTAATTATCTCCTCGGTTCATCTCACCTTACAAAGTGAGACGAACCAAGAATCACTTCTCAAAAAAAGGCGGAATAAATCCCGCCTTTTATCTTTTATAATTATTTTCCAAGGTAGTATTCAGCAACTACGTTCAATTTTTCATCAAATTCGAATACCAATGGTGGGAAGTTAGGGATTTCCACGTCCATGATTTCGTCATCTGACAATCGTTTGATGTGTTTTACAAGGGCACGGATTGAGTTACCGTGAGCTCCTACGAATACGTTTTTACCATCTTTAAGTGCTGGAGCGATTTTGTCTTCCCAGAATGGAAGGGCACGTTCCAAAGTCACTTTCAAGTTTTCAGCATCTGGAATGACTGAGTCGTCAAGTGAAGCGTAACGACGGTCAGTATGTGCTGAGTATTCGTCATCATGAGGCATTGCAGGAGGCAATACATCGTATGAACGACGCCAGATGTGTACTTGCTCATCACCAAACTGTTCAGCAGCTTCAGCCTTATTTTTACCAGTCAAACCACCGTAGTGACGTTCGTTCAAGCGCCATGATTTTTCAACTGGAACCCAGAGTTGATCAGCAGCTTCAAGAGCCAAATTTGTTGTTTTGATCGCACGTTTCAATACTGAAGTGTAAGCTTGGTCAAATTCGATACCAGCTTCTTTGATCAATTTACCAGCGTCAATCGCTTGTTGTGTACCTTTTTCAGACAAATCAACATCAGCCCAACCAGTGAAAAGGTTAGCTTTGTTCCATTCAGACTCACCGTGGCGAGCAAAAACCAATTTTACCATTAGATGGATTCTCCTTTAATTTTTCGAGGTTGCCCTCGTTTATCTATTCTATTTTACACAATTTTTCACAAAAAAGCTAGTTAAAATCAACGAAAAAGAGAAGGGCTCTCTGACTCTTCCCCCTAAAATATCTCTTATCCTTCAATTTTGAACTGTTTCAAACTTGACAGGTACAAAGCTCCTCCGATGACAAGGACGATTCCACCAATCCATCCAAGCAAAGGAATCAAGCCAACTACAGATCCAACAATAAATAGAATGGATGGCGCTAATGAAATACGATTATCGTCCTTATAATAGACAAGCGAGAGGATTCCAAGAATAAGGGTTGCAATTTTCACTAAAGAAAACACAATGAAAATAACGCCTAATACAAATCCTACAACATCTTCATCTCGAGAAATAGTTATAAGAACAAGCATAAAAATAGGTGATAAAGCTAAAAAAGCTCCTGCAATAACACCAATAAAGCCATCTACTTGCGCTAGTGTTTTTGTCTTCATAAATATCTCCTTTTATGTTAATAAGGTATATTATACCATATTTTTACCAAAGTTTTTTATTTTTTAAAAAAATACAGGAGAACCTCCTGTATTTTTGGTAAATTATTTCGCTTCAAATCCTTCGGCAACTGCATCCGCAAAGTTTTCTTCTACGATGCTTGCACAGTGGTCACAGATAACTGCGTGGTAACTACGTTCTGCAGTAGTTGGATCGATACGACGGCAACGGTCACATACTTCACCTGCTGCACGTTCAACTGTAAAGGCAACATCCTCAAAGCTAACTGCACTCTCTGGAGCTGCACCTTCTGCGATGGTTAATTCTGACACGATCAAAAGTTGGGCTACATTGCTGTTTACTGCTTCGAGCAGAGTTTTCACCACTTCATTTGGATAAACTGTCAAGTGTGCTTCAAGTGATTTACCGATTACTTTTGCATTACGAGCTTCTTCTAAGGCTTTTTGAGCTTGTCCACGGAAGTCCATGAAGGCAGCCCATGTATCCAAGATTTCTTCTTGGTTCGTAAAAGTTTCCGCTTCTGGTAATTCTGACAATTGAACGAAGTCTTCAGCTTCAAACTCAAGATATGACCAGATTTCTTCCGCTGTGTGAGGAAGGATTGGTGTCAAGAGTTTCGTGATTTTCACAAGGATGTCATAAAAAACAGTCTGCATTTGACGGCGTTCCAGTGATTTAGCTCCTTCGATGTAAACAACGTCTTTTGCAAAGTCAAGGTAGAAGGCTGACAAATCAACGTTGATAAAGTTCACCAAGGCCTTGTAGATTGTCAAGAATTCAAAGTCCGCATAAGCATCACGAATAGTCTTGACAAGTTGGTTAAAGCGGATAGTCATGTATTTATCAACTGAACGTAGTTCTTCATAAGCCACAGCATCCACCGCTGGATTAAAGTCAGAGGTATTGGCAATCAAGAAACGAAGGGTGTTACGAATCTTACGGTAAGTTTCAGAGACTTGGCTCAAGATGTCCATAGAGATACGCACGTCGTTGCTTGAGTCAACACTTGTCACCCAGAGACGCAAGATTTCCGCACCAAATTGTTTTTCAACATCGCTTGGAGCAATGGTATTTCCAAGAGATTTAGACA
>CALHBZ010000009.1 GCA_937930605.1 Streptococcus oralis | reverse complement strand
GCATCGTTGAGCCAGTTTTGGATGAAATGGGACGATTCTATGAATGGACAGAAGAAGAAAAAGCAACTTACCGTGCTGATGTCGAAGCAGCTCTTGCTAACAACGATTTAGCAGAATTAAAAAATTAAGAAAAAATAAAAGAGGTGGAGGGCAGTACTCCTAGTCTAGCCTCTCCTTCTTTTTTATGGAGACAGAAAAATGATGAATGAATTATTTGGAGAATTTTTAGGGACTTTAATCCTGATTCTTCTAGGGAATGGTGTTGTTGCAGGTGTGGTTCTTCCAAAAACCAAGAGCAACAATGCAGGTTGGATTGTGATTACTATGGGTTGGGGGATTGCAGTTGCGGTTGCGGCCTTTGTATCTGGGAAGCTCAGTCCAGCTCATTTAAACCCAGCTGTGACAATTGGTGTGGCTTTAAAAGGTGGTTTGCCTTGGGCTTCCGTTTTCCCTTATATCTTAGCTCAGTTCGCAGGGGCTATGCTGGGTCAGGTTTTGGTTTGGTTGCAATTCAAACCGCATTATGAGGCAGAAGAAAATGCAGGAAATATCTTGGCAACCTTCAGTACTGGGCCAGCCATCAAAGATACTGTATCAAACTTGATTAGCGAAATCCTTGGAACCTTTGTTTTGGTTTTGACAATCTTTGCTTTGGGTCTTTACGATTTTCAGGCAGGTATCGGAACCTTTGCGGTGGGGACTTTGATTGTCGGTATCGGTCTATCACTAGGTGGGACAACAGGTTATGCCTTGAACCCTGCGCGTGACCTTGGACCTCGTATCATGCACAGCATCTTGCCAATCTCAAACAAGGGAGACGGAGACTGGTCTTATGCTTGGATTCCTGTTGTAGGACCTGTTATCGGAGCAGCCTTGGCTGTGCTTGTATTCTCACTTTTCTAATCTAGAATTGATAAGAGCTTAGGTAAAAGCTCAATTTTAGGAAAAAATGAAGTAAATCTTCTCACAATAAAACGCATAGTATCAAGTTTTTCAATACCTGATATTATGCGTTTTTCTTATTGCTAAGACTTTTTCCCCAGTCTCTTTTTTCGATTGAAGATGTAGGTACTTTAGTACCTAATTTCTTAGTACTAACCAACAACGATAATAATAATTCCTTCAAAAAGTAGGAAGAATAAAGACAATAGTTTTTGCTTTTTCATGTGAAATACTTCACTTTTATTTTCTTCTATTTTATGCTAAAATATTAAAAATTAAAAACTATTCCCATATATGCTTATTGGAGAGATGCTATGAAAAAATTTGGAGAAATTTTTAAAAAGTTTCGAGAATCTAGAGGTTTTCGCTTAAAAGATATCGAAAAAGCTGGTATATCAATCTCACAGCTATCACGTTTTGAAAAGGGAGAGACTGATTTAACCATTTCAAAATTTATGGCTATTTTGGATGAAATTAACATGCCTATTGATGAATTTATGTATGCTGTTCATGATTTTCATCGTGATGAATTGAACGAACTCTTATCAAAGGTTATGCGTTTTGTATCAAATCATGATGTTGATGGGTTGAAAAAATTACTTTATTCTCAGATGGAGTCAGATTCTAAACAGGAGAAATTTCATAAGCTTAACATTATTTTATTAAAAATTCGTTTACAAGATTTATCGGGAGAAACTTACTATTCTAGTGATGATTTATCTTATCTAACTGATTATCTCTTTAGCGTTGAATATTGGGGATACTATGAATTATTGATTTTTTCAAATACTTTAGATGTCCTAAAACATGATATTCTCATGGTTTTGGCTAGAGAGATGTCTAGACGTTCTGATTTCTACAAAGAAATTCCAAATAATAGACGATTGATTTCATCTATGCTATTAAACGGATATATCACATGTATTGAAAAAGAGAAATTTCTTGATGCCTTGTATTTTAAAAAGCAACTAAACTGTACTGACCCCAAAAAGTTAGACAATTAATTTATCCGAAGGATTTAGTTCTG
>CALHBZ010000008.1 GCA_937930605.1 Streptococcus oralis | reverse complement strand
TAAATCCAGCTGAGATACCTTGAATTTTGTGAGGTCCTGGTTTTTCACCAGACAAAATCGCAGATTCATCAGCTTCAACTGCAAAAACTTGAATGTTAGAATTTGCTGCTTTGAGTGCATGAGAAACACCTGAGATCGTTCCACCAGTACCGACACCACCCACAAAGGCATCTAGTCCATCAGAACCGAAAGCAGCTAGAATTTCAGCTCCTGTTGTTCTTTCATGCACTTCTGGATTAGCTGGATTGTTAAACTGGAGCGGAAGGAATCCGTCGCGTTCAGCAGCGATTTCCTGAGCTTTGGCAATTGCTCCTTTCATTCCTTCGCTACCAGGGGTAAGGACGAGTTCAGCACCATAGGCTTGGATAATCTTACGTCGTTCCACACTCATCGTTTCAGGCATGACGATAACAACTTTATATCCTTTAGCGGCACCAACCCATGAAAGACCGATACCAGTGTTTCCACTCGTTGCTTCAACAATAGTAGCACCGGGTTTTAGAATGCCATCCTGCTCAGCCTTTTCAATCATGCTAAGGGCAATACGGTCTTTTACTGACGATCCAGGGTTAAAAGCTTCTAGCTTAACATAGACGTCTGCGGCACCTTCTGGAACGATATTATTAAGTTTAACAATTGGTGTTTGTCCGATTAGTTCAGTGATATTGTTATAAATAGTCATAGATATACCTCTTTGTATAAGATGATACTAGTATAACGCGCTCAAGGCTATTTGTAAAATATAGAAATCCTATCGAAGCGATAGGATTTTTTTATATCACAGATCTAAGCCATTAATTTTTAGTCGATTGTGATAAGCCAATTCTAATAAATAGGTATAAAGTGGAACAATATCCGTTTTTTTAGGGAATTCAAATTTATGAGCACTAAAATGCTCATTATGTGCTTTTAGAAAGACATTCTCTAAATAAGTGATCGTAATCTCACTATCGTCTATACCTACTCCAGCAGTTTCCATTTCAACATTGACAATGTTCATCAAAAAGATAGATTTCACAGATATCTTGCGACCAGTAGCGCCCTGCTTATCTGTAAAGATAATACGGATATTTGTAAAGATAATTGCGTCACGAATCAGTTTATATCCACTTTGAATTTCTTCATTTTCTAGTAGATATTGTCCATATTCTTTGATAAGAGTTTCTTTGTTTTGCTCGCTAAAGTTACCAGCGAGTCCTTGAATGAATTTTCCAAATGCCATATTGTTCTCCTTTGTTTACACTAAGTTTACAGGAACTTCAACTTCTCGTAAACCTTGATCTGTTAAAGTAACCTTTCCATTAAAAAACTCCACAAGAGCAGCCTTGGTATTTTCTTTCTCTTCCTTATCAACATAAATTATGGTATCAATTTGATCTGTGAAGGTTGTCTCGAGTTCCATGAGATTATGTTCTTTAAGGAAGTTACTGTACTCTTGGTATTGAGCGTAAGACATCTGAATGGCTATGCCAGCTTGCTCTTTGATTTCAATAATACCAATTTCTTTGACAGCCAAAGCTACGCTTCCTGCGTAAGCGCGAATCAAACCGCCAGCGCCTAACTTAATTCCCCCAAAGTAGCGGGTAACCACTACGCAGACATTCGTAAGATTATGATTTTCTAAGACGCCAAGCATAGGGACTCCAGCAGTACCACTAGGCTCGCCATCATCACTCGTACGCTTGATTTCACTACGTTCCCCTACAATGAAAGCAGAGCAGTTATGAGTGGCTTTGTAGTGTTCTTTTTTGATGGCAGTGATAAAGTCACGAGCCTCTTCTTCACTATAGACACGCTTTGCGTGACAGATAAAGCGGGATTTTTTGATTTCTTCTTGGACCTGCCCGTCCTCTTTAATTGTTCTAAATTCCATGATTTAATTGTACTAAAAAATTACCTAAAGCGCTAGATTTTTACGAATAAAGAAGTATGAAAGTAAATCCAAACTATCTCGGTCGCTTGTTTACTGAGAAAGAATTAACTAAAGAAGAACGACAGGTGGCGATGAAACTACCAGCAATGAGAAAAGAAAAAGGGAAACTGTTTTGTCAACGTTGTAATAGTAGTATTCTAGAAGAATGGCATTTGCCTATAGGTGCTTACTATTGTAGGGAGTGTTTATTGATGAAGCGAGTTAGGAGCGATCAAGCTTTATACTATTTTCCGCAGGAAGATTTTCCTAAGCAAGATGTTCTCAAATGGCGTGGTCAGTTAACACCTTTTCAGGAGAAGGTATCAGAGGGGTTGATTCAAGCAGTCGAAAAGAAAGAACCGATTTTAGTTCATGCTGTGACAGGTGCTGGAAAGACAGAGATGATTTACCAAGTTGTGGCCAAAGTGATTGATGATGGTGGCGCAGTTTGCTTGGCCAGTCCTCGAATCGATGTGTGTTTGGAATTGTATAAGCGACTTCAGAATGACTTTGCTTGCGACATAGCACTACTTCATGGTGAGTCAGAACCTTATTTTCGAACACCACTAGTTGTTGCAACGACTCATCAGTTGTTAAAATTTCATCATGCTTTTGACTTGCTGATAGTGGATGAAGTAGATGCCTTTCCGTATGTTGACAACTCTGTGCTTTACTATGCTGTAAACCAATGTGTAAAGATGGAGGGGTTAAGGATATTCCTTACAGCGACTTCTACAGATGAGTTAGATAAGAAGGTTCGCACAGGAGAATTAAAACGATTGAGCTTGCCAAGACGGTTTCATGGAAATCCATTGATTATTCCAAAGCCAGTTTGGTTATCGGATTTTAATTGTTATTTAGATAAGAGTCAGTTGTCACCAAGGTTAAAGACCTACATTAAGAAGCAGAGAAAAACAGGTTACCCACTTCTAATTTTTGCATCAGAGATTCAGAAAGGTGAGAGGTTGAAAGAACTCCTGCAAGAGCATTTTCCAAATGAAAAAATTGGCTTTGTGTCCTCTGTCACAGAAAATCGATTAGAGCAGGTACAAGATTTTCGAGATGGAGAGTTGACGATACTGATCAGTACAACAATTTTGGAGCGTGGAGTTACCTTCCCTTGTGTCGATGTTTTTGTAGTGGAAGCTAATCATCGTCTCTTTACCAAGTCAAGTTTGATTCAGATTGGAGGGCGAGTTGGGCGCAGTATGGATAGACCGACTGGTGAGTTACTCTTCTTTCATGATGGATTAAATACATCCATCAAAAAGGCAATCAAGGAAATCAAGCAGATGAACAAGGAGGCGGGATTATGAACTGTTTATTATGTGGACAGACCACAAAGAGTGACTTGACTTTTAGTCATCTCTTGTTGTTGAAGAATGAGCGCAACTATCTTTGTTCAGCTTGTGATTCTGCTTTTGAGAAGATAGGTGAGGATCATTGCCCGAACTGCATGAAAATAGATCTGTCAACAAAGTGTCAAGATTGTAAATTTTGGTGTAAAGAAGGAATTCAAGTTAGCCATAAAGCGATATTTACCTATAATCAAGCTATGAAAGACTTCTTTAGTCGATATAAGTTTGATGGGGATT
>CALHBZ010000007.1 GCA_937930605.1 Streptococcus oralis | reverse complement strand
TTTAGGGAGTCATAGTCTCGATATCTCAAAAAACCAAAGGCACAGAGACCTGCTATAAGGAGGGTGAAGAGACTTAGGATAATTTTTTTCATATTAGTTTACTCCTTCTGTGATCAAATCATTCTGAATTTCTGTCACTATTCTTAACACATTTTGAGAAAAATCTAAAACTTTTCCAATTGGATATATTATTTCTCCTCTCTTTTTATTATATATTGACAGTTCTCACTATAGCTTAGATCACCAGCTAAAAGTGTACACATCAGTAATATAAGACCATGAAACATCAGGAAGGCTAAAGTCCCCCAATTTAAAATAAAAAAGCTAAACAAAGAGATTAGGAAGTTGAGAATCAGAACGCCCTTAAACTGCTTTTTCATCCAAGGAGCTAATTTAGCTATTGTCATTTTCCCTTGTTCTTTTTTATAAAGACTAAAATTAAATTTCTTTGCTAAAGATCGAGATGATAACAAATGGACTAGATTTGCAAATACTACTGCTAGTATAAAAGCAAGAAACCAATAAATCAATCTTTCAGTGAATGAGAAGCGAGGTGAATTAAGGTAAGCATCTAAGCTTTCACTAGTTCGTATCCGCCCTGCCCAGACCGAAACAGCTAAAAATACTGGCATTGGAATTACAAGTGTCTCCAACCAATGTTTTTTACGCATTCGGATTTCCCAAAATTGCGACTCTGTCAATCGGTAAAGCGTTCGGTTGCTAAACCAATTCAGATAAGGAAAAAAATAACCCCACAATGTCGGTAACTTATCCAATAGAAAGTATTCTTTACCATCCTCTAATAATATATAACGAAAATTTACATGATGTGCTTGCATAAAAACCTCTTTGTGGTACATTTCAATATCATTCTCATTTGTATTCTTAAAAAAGAACTCGTGTTATTTATCTTTTATCTCCTCAGCTTCTTCTTTAAATACTACTTGCTCTCGCTCGAATTTTCTCACTGCTAAGAGCCAGCGGATGGGGTTGTTTTGGAATAAGAGTAAGTAAGAAACAGCAGGAAAGAGACCTCCTAAAGGCGAGAAAACGATTTGTATATCAAAAGGCTCTTGCTTATTGAATGAGTCAATAATACCTGGGATGACAGCAGCAAATATTAGTATAGTAGCCATAAAAACTGTTAGCATAACAATCATAAAAGCCAACATTTTCGCAAACGTTGCTTTTTTATCGCTGAAATTGTCCCAGATCAAATTTGAATAAACTGCTTTTTCAAATTGTTGTTTTGTTGCTCTACGAACATGCTTCACTTCTTTATACAAAGCGACCTCCATCATCCATATAAATCCAAATAGGATAAAGGAAAGACAAAGAATAAAAACAGGAACCATTCCACTATTATAGCGAAGGCCTGAGAAAATTGGTATAGCAACAAATCCTCCAAGTAAACCTAACAAAGAGAATATTGCAATTAAAGGAGCAATCGACCTATTAGACCTTCTTGCTCCTTCTGTATCTAAGAGGGCACTTTTGTTCGCCACTAAGGCTTCTTTTGTCCTCGTATTATAGTAGACAGCCTCTTCGCCGCTCTGTCCAATAAAAATTATTTTTCTCACCTTTTATCTCTCTTTCATTCCTGCACCAAAGATGATTTTGCCTACTAACAGCTTCGTTGGTGACCTCCCCATCTACCAGAGACTGCTTCTATCTGCAAAAAAACCTTCATCAAATAAATGACCCTATCTAGGCTTACTTACGAATTCTTAAATCTACCTATCCACCACTTGAGCTTCAAAGTGTGCTGCCTTGTCGTCTACAGCATCTTTTTCTAGTAAAATTTCTCAACACGCCCAGTTGTTCATAAAGCATTGTATTGAGCAAGAAACCACATTCTCTGGTAAACTATCCATACAAAGTCTGATACATCTTTTCCATGAAAGCCTCAAGCTCTTTTTGAACAATTTTTAATAGGCGCTCTTCTTCGGCTTGAGAGATGTCCACACTCTCTTTTATTTTTTGATTACTAATATTAGAATAGTAACTACGTTTTATGGTTAACTGATTATCTAAAATATAGTAGACATCTATTTTTTCCTCTTTTACTGTTGTTTCAAATAAAACAGTAACTTCATTCCTTCCAGGATTTGAGATTTTCAAATCGATGTCTCCTTTTATCTCTATGGAGTCAATTCCTCCATCCAATCGAATAGCTCCATCCGGAGGAACAACATAGCCCGCTTTACGGATGTCAGGTGCATATTTTTCTGATGCCATCAAATGTTGTAAGACGGCTATATTGTCCCTCTCTTCAAAGGAGTTTTTTAATTGCATATGTTCTTGGTGGTTTTGATACTGAAAATAAAGATTCAAGCCAGTAGCTAAGGCAATTACAGATCCAATCACGATTAGTATTTTTTTAAGTCCCGACATTTTTTTCATCCCCTCTGTCTAAATAATTATAGAAGTCTTGTTTCCAACCCTCTTCTTTGTCATTAGGATTTCCAATAAAAATATTGAGATCAAAACCATACTTAATAAAGTTGCCTCCTATCGTATTATTTTCAATAAGCGTTTCAACCATTAGTTTACCGTTAGCTTTATCCCCATTTCCCATCACAGTGTAGAATTCCTCAACACGATTTGTCTGGTTTGTTTGGATACTATGATTGTAATCTGCTTGAACTTTAAACACATCTTTTGTTTTTACATCTTTAGAAATCATTCTTTCATAAGAAGTAATAGCATCTAAATCTGAATTAAAATCTGCATCATCATATCTACCTGAATCAATGTCTCCTTTGAAGGAACTTTCATACTTTTCAGTATTTACAGAGAGATCTCCAATCCGAGTTGAATTTCCAATTGTGCTAATAATATGGGCGCTTAATCCCTTCCAGCCATCTAGCTTCGATAAGTCTCTATCACCCCAAGATAACTCAGTAAAACTAGCAATTTGAATAGCTTCATGAGCCAAATCTTTACTATGATTAGATTCATACTGTTTTCTAATTTTGTCTTTAAAGAGTATGCGTTCTTCCTCTGAAATACCATAATCTGCCAAAATAATATCTAAATCATTTGTATTTTGGGCATCAACAACGCCCGCAAGACCTCTCCAAGTTGCCCTTACCCCATAAACTGGAGATGCAACTAATCTATTATACTCATAAAGAACTTTTTCATTAGTCCATCCTTCATGTTTTGCCCTCTTCAAAATTCCCTGCTGGAGCTTATAGAGTGCATTTGCCGTAGATTCATCCAGATTGTAAGATGATACTAAATCATCCACAATTTTTTTCTTATCTTTTTCAGCCTGAGTCACTGAAATATCCTTATCAAGCTTATGTGACTCAATCTTCACATACTTCATCTTCTGTACCCAGCTCATGTCCAGACCGTCCGCATAGTAGTTTCCATCACTGTCGACAATGATTTTACTTAGTTGCGTGGCTCCTTTGATGGCTAAGCTAAGGACTTCTAGACTGTCGTTGAAATACTGGGAAACCTGTGAGACAAAGAATTCTAGTTTTTCAATCTTGTCATCCAAATCCTGAATACCTGACTCAATTTGAGATTTGGTATTGTAGAGGATGGTCTTCTCAGAGAAAGCTTTCCCCCAATTAAGTGTAAAGAGATCTTTGATTTGATTTAGCCAGTTCTCCCTCGCTTGAATCTGAGCTTCTACGATAGCTAACTGCTCTTCCCTCAATTTTTTCAGTTCCTTGAGCTGGTCTAGGTCCAAATCACCATATCCAGAGACCTGAGCATCCGCATGTTTGTAGGAGGTCAACTCTAGTTGGATATCGTCTATCGCTTCTTGGAGCTTTTTGATGCAGGGGATGATAATGTCTGTAAAGAGACCTTTCCCAGCTGTGTAGGCTGCCCCTGTCAGCTCACCTGAGTCTAAAGAGGAAATCAGGTAGTCACATCCGCTAGATAGACAATCTGTGACTTCGTTTGCGACTTGGAGGTTGTTCGTCATGGACTGAATCAATTCTTGGGATTCTTGTGCGCTGTATTTTACTCCTATGGTAGCCGATTCTTTTCCACTATCAGTTCTTCTCTGACTTCATCGAAAGACCGACGAGCTTTCTTCGTTTGTTTTTCCAAGGCATCCAGTTCCTCATCTACATAAGAGTTGACCT
>CALHBZ010000006.1 GCA_937930605.1 Streptococcus oralis | reverse complement strand
TTCAAGCAGAAAATGAGTACCTGAGAGCGGAGAATGCTATTCTAAAAAAGTTGAGAGAACTCCGATTGAAGGAGGAAAAAGAGAAAGAAGAAAGACTCAGATTGTCAGAGAATTAGTGCCAGAATTCCCTTTAGATATTCTTCTAAAGATTATCAAACTTGCCCGTTCAACATACTATTATCACTTAAAGCAGCTAAACCAAGAAGATGTTAAAAATGAAATACAAGTCATTTTTAATGATCATAAGGGTAATTATGGATATCGCCGTATTACTCTTGAGCTTAGAAACCGTGGGTATATCGTAAACCATAAGAAGGTACAACGATTAATGAAAGTGTTGGGTCTAACTGCTCGTATTCGTAAAAAACGTAAGTATTCTTCTTATCATGGAGAAGTTGGTAAAAAAGCTGCGAACATTATTCAACGCCAATTTGAAGCTGAAAAACCGATGGAAAAGTGCTATACAGATATTACGGAATTTTCTATCCCAACAAGCAACCAAAAACTATATTTATCACCAATTTTAGATGGTTATAATAGTGAAATTATAGCTTATACTCTATCGTCTTCACCGAATTTAAACCAAGTAAAAGATATGTTAGAAAAAGCTTTTAGAGAAGAACAATACGAGAATACTATTCTCCACAGTGATCAGGGATGGCAATACCAGCATGAGTTTTATCATAGTTTTTTAGAAGATAAGGGCATTCAGCCATCTATGTCCCGCAAGGGGAATAGTACAGATAATGGCATGATGGAGTCGTTCTTTGGAATTCTTAAATCGGAGATGTTTTATGGCTACGAGAAGAAATTTAAATCCATAAATGAACTTGAGGAGGCAATCGTCGATTATATTGATTACTACAACAACAAACGAATCAAAGTAAAATTAAAAGGACTTAGTCCTGTACAATACAGAACTAAATCCTTTGCTTAAATTAATTGTCTAACTTTTTGGGGTCAGTACAAAACTTGGAGGTGTTTTTATTTAATTCTCATTTACGGGGGGAGTGCCTCTTCTAAGTGCTCATTCCTTTATTTTTGAACATCCTCTTTATAATCACAATTACTACATGCAATATGTTTTCCACCTCGATTTTTTTTCTCAACTAAGTAGTGGTCACATTTTGGACAATTACGTCCTACTGGTTTATCCCATGAAACGAATTCACATTCAGGATAACGATCACAACCATAGAAGATACGATTTTTCTTTGATTTACGTTCAATCACTTTGCCTTTACCACAAGTTGGACATGTAATCCCAATATCTTTAACGATGGCTTGTGTATGATGGCATTCTGGGAAATTACTACAAGCGTAGAATTTACCAAAGCGACCTAATTTAATTACCATCGGATGTCCACATTTTTCACAGTTGAATCCAGCTGATTCATCTTTAATTTGAACTTTCTCGATTTCAACTTCCGCTTTATCTACTTCCACTTTAAAAGGTTGATAGAACTTATCGATAACTTGTACCCACTCTTCTTTCCCTTCTTCTACAAGGTCAAGATTATCTTCCATAGAAGCTGTAAAATGTGTATCGACAATGTTCGGGAAGTATTGTTCGATAATTTGATGAACGACACATCCAAGCTCTGTTGGTTCAAAACGCTTAGAAACTAATTTAACGTAGTAACGTTTTTGGATTGTTTCGATTGTTGGTGCATATGTTGATGGACGGCCAACACCGATTTCTTCTAATGTTTTAATTAACGTAGCTTCAGAATAACGTGCAGGCGGTTGTGTGAAATGTTGTTCAGGATTTAATTTTGCTAATTGAACTTCATCCCCAACTTGCATCTCTGGAAGTACGTTTCCTTTTTTGGCTTCTGCATTATCCTGATATACCTTTTGATAACCAGCAAATTTAATTGTAGAACCATTTGCCTTAAACACATGATTGTTCTGTTCTAAGTCTACTTGTACAGTGTCATAGATAGCAGCAGTCATTTGACTAGCAACAAATCGAGACCAAATTAAGGTGTACAATTTTAATTGATCTTTCGTTAAATAACTTGCGATTGAATCCGGTGTACGTAAAACAGATGAAGGACGAATTGCTTCGTGAGCATCTTGAGCGCCTTCAGCATTCTTTACAGTGCGTTTAGTTGCAAGACAGTACTCTTTACCAAACTCTTTCTCAATGAACTCAGAAGCCTCATTTTGGGCAGATGCTGAGATTCGAGTTGAGTCTGTACGCATATACGTAATCAAACCGACTGAACCACTACGACCAAGAGATACCCCTTCATAAAGTTGTTGAGCTACCATCATTGTTTTTCGCGTTCTGAAGTTTAAACGGTTTGACGCATCTTGTTGCAAGCTACTTGTTGTAAATGGAGCTGCAGGATTACGTCTACGTTCTTTCTTCGTTACTTTAGTAACTTTGAATGGTTTCTTCTCAGAAAGTTCGTCCATTACTGAT
>CALHBZ010000005.1 GCA_937930605.1 Streptococcus oralis | reverse complement strand
ACCAAGTCCAACAACTTAGCTACTTTAGCCTTCTTTTCTTCCTTGCTGAGTCCAGAATGTTTAAGGGCAAAGGCTACATTCTCCTCTGCTGTCTTTTGGCTCATCAGGTTAAAATGCTGGAAAATCATCCCGATATCTTGACGTTTACGACGCAACTGCTCTGCCGTCAAGGTCACCTTGCCATCAAAAATCACATCGTCGTCAATGGTGATTTTCCCTGCAGATGGTTTTTGCAAGAGATTAATCACCCGTACAAGGGTTGATTTCCCTGCTCCAGAATATCCAACGATTCCGTAGATATCCCCTTCTTGGATATGAATTGTCACATCCTTGACCGCTGTGATGGTTCTCTTCTTTTGATGAAAAGTCACATCGATCTGATCTAACTTGATAATGTCTCTACTCATAGCTTCTAATCAGCTCCTCTACTAATTCAATATGGGTGTAGTAATCGGCGATTCGCACATTTTCATCTCCACCGTGGTCTCGGCTATTGGCATTTCCTAGACCGAAGGCCACCATTGGCACCTCTAGGGCATCAAAAACCGTATGCATAGGCCCAGTGCCTGCTGTAGTCGGCAAGACTGAAACGCCCTGTGGATAGAATTTCTTGGCCAACTCGATTACATTGAGAATGGCTGGCGCGCTCATATCGCTTCGATAGCTCATCTCTCCCAAGGTATAGTATAATTCTACCTTATCAAAGCCATTTTTGTCTAGCTGTTTCCGAATTTTTTCCAGAACATCATGCGGTTCTAAGCCAGGAACCAAACGAACTTCTAGCTTGGCACTAGCTTCTGCAGGCAAAATCGTTTTAACCCCTTGTCCTTGATAACCTGACTGAATCCCTTCGATATTGAGAGCAGGTTCAAAAAAGAAACGTTTTAGAAAGGCTGCGCGGTCCTCTTGTAAGAGAGGCAATTCCAAACCATAAATCTGGCTGATTTCCCCTGGATTGTGTTGGGCGTAGGTATCTACCAAGGCTAGTTCTCGTTCATTTGGCTCTTGAACATCCTCGTACAAGCCTTCTACTAAGATACGTCCATCAGCAGCTCGCAGGCTACTTAAGGCCTGGATAAGATACCACGGCGCTGACTCCACGACACCACCATAACTCGAGTGGATATCCACATCCGCACTTTTCACCTTGGCATCAAAGGTCACGATTCCCTTGTTTCCACCAGAAATTTCTAACTGCTCCAAGGCATTTTTAGTTCCTTGCTCCCAGACTAGCAAATCTGCTCCACGAAGTTTGTCTGCGTGTTTCTCTAAATACTTATCCAAATCCATAGAAGCAGACTCCTCTGCCCCTTCCATGATAAAGCTGATATTGACTGGCAGGTCATCGTGGTGCTGCATATACTTTCTCAGAGCACTCAAACGAGCCGTGATATGCCCCTTGTCGTCGTCAACCCCACGTCCATACATAAAGCCATTTCGTACAGAAAGGGTAAAAGGATCCTCTGTCCACACCTGGTCACCATCCGCTGGTACGGTGTCATAGTGGTTATAGAAGATCAAGGTCTTAGCATCTGGACGCGAACTCTTGAAATGCGCCATGACAAAAGGCGCCGTGTAGCTCTCATCAATCTCGACTTCAGCTCCCACACGCTTGAAAATCTCACCCAGATAGTTTGCGACTTCCTTGAGCCCAACCTGCTGGGCAAAGACTGATTTCTTGGAAATCAAGGTACGCAAAACTTCAAAATAATGCTGAGCTACATGATCCTTTTCAAATTTTTCAATCTGTTCTTGTTCGCTAGGAAAAACCATTTTTTCTCTCACTTTCTACTGAGGACTTGTGTCTATGGACGGACTACAAGATCATCTCCTTCAAAACCAACAGTCTAGACAAAAGCAAGAGGTGGAAACTCTCTCCCACCTCCCTGTGTCTTATTACCAAACTGGTTGGTCCAAACCGTCTGATGTTTCTTCGATAACTTTTTTCACTTCATCAGTGTGGTAAGCTGCGATAATTTTCTTGATGGCATCCGCTTTAGGTGATGATTCCCAATCTTTTTTCGCAACGATGATGTTGTACCATTGTTTTGAGTTTTCATCAGCTTGTTCTTTGAAGAGTGCTTTCTTGTAGTCCAATTTTGCTTCTGTAACGAAGGTATTGTTTACAACGGCAGCGTCAACTGATGA
>CALHBZ010000004.1 GCA_937930605.1 Streptococcus oralis | reverse complement strand
ACTATGATAAGATGGAGGTATTGTGTATGGTTGACAAGCAAGTCATTGAAGAAATCAAAAACAATGCCAACATTGTGGAAGTCATAGGTGACGTGATTTCTTTACAAAAGGCTGGACGGAACTATTTAGGGCTCTGTCCTTTTCATGGTGAAAAGACTCCCTCTTTCAACGTTGTTGAAGACAAGCAGTTTTACCATTGTTTCGGTTGTGGGCGCTCAGGAGATGTCTTTAAGTTCATCGAAGAATACCAAGGTGTGTCCTTTATGGAAGCCGTTCAGCTCTTAGGGGAGCGGGTTGGTGTTCAACTAGCAATGCCTGTCCAGTCTCGTCCTCAACAGCTTTCTCCTCATCAAGCTCTATATGATATGCATGAAGAAGCTGCACGCTTTTACCATGCCATCCTCATGACGACCAAAATGGGAGAAGAAGCAAGAGCCTATCTCTACAAACGTGGATTGACGGATGATGTTCTAAAACACTTCCAAATTGGATTGGCTCCAGCAGAAAGAAACTATCTTTACCAACGTTTATCTGGCAAGTTTGAAGAAAAGGATTTGTTGGATTCTGGTTTGTTTTATTTGTCAGATGACAATCAGTTCTTGGATACCTTTTTCGGACGTATTGTCTTTCCTTTGACCAACGACAAGGGGCAGGTCATTGCCTTTTCAGGTCGTATTTGGCAAGAAACAGATAATCAGACTGCCAAGTACAAAAATAGTCGTTCCACTGCAATTTTTAACAAGAGTTACGAATTGTATCATTTGGACAAGGCTAAAAAGGGAACAGGTAAGATCGCAGAACTCTATCTGATGGAAGGTTTCATGGATGTTATCGCGGCCTACCGTGCTGGTATAGAAAATGCTGTAGCTTCCATGGGGACAGCTCTGAGCAAGGAACATGTTGATCACCTCAAACGCTTCACCAAAAAGATAGTTCTCAGCTATGATGGTGACAAGGCAGGACAGGCAGCGACAGCCAAAGCTCTGGAAGAATTAAAAGATTTCTCAGTGGAAGTTGTCCGAGTACCTGATGCCATGGACCCAGATGAGTATTTACAAAAGAATTCTCCTGAAGATCTGGCCTACCTCTTAACCAAGACACGTATCAGTCCCATAGAGTTCTATATTCACCAACTCAAACCTGAGAATAGTGATAACTTGCAAGCGCAAATCGAATTCATTGAAAAGATTGCGCCCTTAATCGCCAAAGAAAAGTCGATCACAGCCCAGAATTCTTACATCCACATTCTGGCGGATAACCTACCTTCCTTTGATTACCAGCAAGTAGAACAGATTGTAAATGAAAGTCGGATTGTTCAAAGGCAGGAGAGGGTCAAAGAGCATCCTACGCCAGTAGCGATTAGTTTGCCTGTGACGCGGCAACTGACAGCAGTTATGAGAGCAGAGGCCCATCTCCTTTATAGGATGGCTGAGAATCCAGTTGTGTTAAATGACTACCGATTAAGAGAAGATTTTTTCTTTGATACCCCAGAATTTCAGATTCTTTACGAATTATTAAGTG
>CALHBZ010000003.1 GCA_937930605.1 Streptococcus oralis | reverse complement strand
CATTTTCTGCGTGATAGTGCTTGACAATCCGATTAATCAGTCCTTGATACTGGATGTCTAACTGCTCGTCTGTTTCTACCATTGGCTGATAATAATCCATCCGCTCACGAATCCGCTGAACCAACTCCTCTGTCACCAAATTGATCTGTTCACCAAAAACTTGATTGCTACTATATTTATTGAAATTTTTTATTGCAATCACATTTTGCAGGATTTCATTGTGAAGAAATTCGGAGAACTGTTGTTCTGTGTCTTCATTTGCCAGCAGATTTTTCACCATACGGTTACGCTTTAAAAAGAGAACTTTTACATAATCCCTAGCATCTAGCATATCAGCAGAACGAAAGAAACGAATCAATTCTTCCGAACAAATCCCGAACAATAGTAACATGATATTCAAGACCAAAAAGCTCGTGTTTAAGTCTAAACGAAAGATGATAAAAATGCCTACTAACAAAAACATAACCAGTAAAAACAAGCGTGAAAAAGCTTTTATATAGGACAACTTCAACTCTGCTACCTTTTTCTGAAGAGAGTTAATAATTGTTTTGATATGCAAAAAAGCAAGTATTCCAAGAATTTCAAGATACCAGACTAGATTCATCACTCCTGAGCCCGTCGTATTGATATACAAAAAGAAATAAGAAAGAGGCAATATCAAAGCTAATATCCACAAATTTCGTCTCTGATACTTGAGTTTACTTTTCAACTCTTTATGATATAAAATCAGTAAAATCAAGGGAACAAGGTTTAAAAAGAAAGACGCAAACAAGGACAGAAAGAGAAAAATTGAAGGACTTAACAGATACGAACTAATGGTGATTAGTGTCAACACAAAGGACACACTCAACAGTTCTTCTCCCATTTTCTCTCCCAGAAAGATAATAGACAGAGAACTATATACCAATAAAAAAGAGTTGAGCGGATGAAGAATATCAAAAAAGTGCAACAGAGTGCTCGTAACTCCTTGATTAAATATGGATTGCCAGCTAATAAGAAACATCATCAGAAGCAACCAAAGTTTCAACTCACTATACCGAAATGTCACAATATTACAAATATAACTAAATGCAATTAAAGCAATAATCAGCAATAAAACCAGCTGCAAGGAAAAATTTGTCGAAAAGTCCAGAGGAATCCTATAATAAATATAAATCATCAAAGTTAGATGATTAAAAATCGTCAACCACCACAATAAAAGTGAGTTTTTCGAGATCAATTTGACAAACTGTTTCATATGTATCCACTTCCTGAACTACTTTAATATCATTATAACACAATACCAGAATTGTCGGATAGGCAACTCTGGTATTTGACTTAATTTTCAATAATTTGCCAACTTACTCTGTAAGTCACTAGCAGGTAAAGGACAAAGAGTAAAACCGCTACTCCCAGATAGGTGATATCAATAGAAATGCTGGTATTAGCGAAATTCTCAAAATAGCCCAAAAGAGCTGTACTCAAGGCAAGTGCTAACGGACCTGCGATAACCAGCGGAACCAAGAAATAACTTAGAATCTGTTGCAAAAGAATAGAGCGATTTTGCTTTCTCTTATTCCCAAGAAGGTATAAGATTTGATAATCATTGACACTATCCAAAGAACTTGTAGAAGTTTGAAGTGACAAGATACTGAGGGAAATAATGATAAAAATAACACTGACAAAAATCATGACAAAGACGATGACGCCCATAAATCCAAGATAAATCTCAAAAATTCTTCCTTTCGTTTGATAGGTGAACGGATTCAACTCTGTACCATCACGAGTGAAATAGTATTTTTCAATCCACTGACTCAAGAATGTTTCTACTTTCCGCTTGTCAATATTTTCTTTGAAATTGGCAACATAGGTCATGTGGTCTTCCGTCAGTCCAATTACTACCTTATCGGGTACAATCAAGGTTCCTGTGTCATTTGTACCTACTGAAGATAAAAAGTAAACTGTTTCAAGTGGCTTGGAAGATGCAAGATTGAGAGAATGACCATTAATCGTGAGGTTTTTGGTCGTTGATAGAAAGTCCTGAATCTGCTTGGCAGTTCCTTTATAGTTGGCATTGACCAGAAATTGGTTATCTACCAAGTCAACCGCTTTTTTCCCTTGCAGTTTGCGGAGATGATTGTAGGCAGAAATTCCTAAAATCGGTACTTTTGATTCAGGAAGTTCCTTATCATGCGCCCAAAGATTGCTAGTATCAATCAAATCTTTATAGGTTAAATCACTAGAATAGATAGGATAGCTGTACTCCTCTTTGATGAGGTTAAAGTCAAATCCATCTGCTTTCAATTTGTCTTTTACAGATTCCTGAGAAAACTGGAACTCTTGACCACGATAAAGATTGACAGATACGTCATAAGGTGAGTATTTGTTCAGCTCTCGGTTCATAGTCGTATAGGCACTACCACTAAAAACTAGTAAGCTGAGAGCCAGTGTCAAGGTCAAGGATAAGACAGCCAACGTGACCGAATTACTGTCAGCTTGTTTTGAAAATTGACGAATTTTAAAACTGTTTAGTCTGTTATAGTAGGTTTGAGGCAGTTTTCTAAGGGAAACCAAGATAAAATGGCTCAAGGTATTGTAAAATAAAATCACAAAAATCACGAAGACAGATACAAGTAAGATACCCCAGCTTTTCAAGAGTGATAGATGGTGATAGTCTGAAAAATAGAGAGCACCAAAACCGATAACAGCTGTCGAAAGAATAAAGAGAAGTGCTTGAAGAACTGGCTTGCCTTTTGCCAAGACAGATTTCTTGACCCCATTTTCTTGAATGAGTGCAATGATATTTTGCTTTCTAAAGGTAAGAATGTCCATGACACCAACAATAAAACTGGTTACCAAATAGGAATAAACTAGTAAGATGACAGACTTGCTATCAAAGAAAAACAGACTACCAAAGTAATTGGCCATAAAAAACTCAGATGCAATCTTAACTAGAATGACCAGTAAGATCACTCCAAGCAAGAAACCCAGAATCAAGGAAAAGATATTGACCAGCATGGTTTCAAAGAACAAGGTACGGATAATCTGCTTCTTCTTCATTCCCAGCGTTGCATAAAGTCCCAGCTCTTTCTTGCGCCGTCCCAGGACAAAGTTTGTAGAATAAACGACGAGAAAGGCAATCGCCGATAGAATCAGATAGGAAAGCAAGCCCATGTACTGGCTCATCACCGTCGTTAACATTTCCTTTGCTCCTGATAAACTTTGCATCACTGGATGGCTTGGTAAAGCATTAAAAGCGTAGAGCAAGCTATAAATCAAGGTCAGACTGAAAAAATAGATGGTATAGGTCTGTAAATTTCGAAATACATTTCGTAAAATCAATTTTGGATACATACTCTCCTCCTCCTATCTGGTACGGCTGTAAATCTCTTGCAAATACTGTTCATTAGATAAGCTGTTACGTTCCAAATCATCCATAATCTTTCCATCGCTAAGTAGCACCATCCGTGAAGAGTACTTGGCTACGGCAGGGTCATGCGTAACCAGTAAAATGGTAATACCAAAACTTTTATTGATTTCCTGCAAAAGTGCCATCAGTTTTTCAGAATTGGCAGAGTCCAAAGCTCCTGTCGGCTCATCTGCGATAATCAGTTTAGAATCATCAATCAAGGCTCTAGCAGTTGCCACACGTTGTCGTTGACCACCTGATAACTGATTAGGAAACTTATCTTTTAAGTTTTGGATGGCCAACTTATCCAAAATTTCCTCAATCTTATCCTGATGTTTTTTGATATTTTTCCCCTGAATTTGAAGAGGTAGAACGATATTTTCATAGACCGTCAAGGTTTCCACCAAGTTGTAAGCTTGGAAAATATAGGAAATGTTTTTAGCACGATAGTCAGCTAGTTCATTTTCCTTGGCATGGATGATGTCAAAATCTTCAAATCGAATCTCACCTGATGTTGGTTTATCAATCGTTGAAATACAGTTGAGAAGTGTTGTTTTTCCACTACCACTAGCCCCCATAATTGCCAGAAATTCACCTTTTTCAACGGACAAGTTCACATCTAATAAAGCATGAACGATATTATCCCCTTGACCAAATGTTTTCGTTAATCCTGTCACAATAAGCTGTTTCATCATTTCATTCCTCCGTTTCTTTTTTACACTCTCATTATACGGTTTCTTTCAAGGTTTGCCATGAGTATTTTGTGCAATATATTTACGCTATAAAAAAAGCCGATACTTTTTTAAGTATCGGTCGATATTGATTATTTTCGATTGTTTCTTTTTTTCATAAAGTAAACAATTCCTATGACAATAACTCCTAAGACCAGTACAGGTGCATAGAAGCCTAGTGTTCCAATAATTCCTTCCATTTTATCCTCCTCTCAAAGAATGGAGGTAGTTTTATCCACAGCGCACGTTTGGCGAAGTACATTCATAAGAATGTGTAAACCACCAACCACAGCGACCCTGTACTGTTAATCTAACAGCCGTACGCCACCCTGCAGCAGATTTACCATTCAACTCTTGGCTATTAATTTCATAATCCAAAGAATCAATCTCAAAGTTGTCTTGTTTCATTTGTATTTCTCCTTGTAAATATAACACTAAATCAAAGTGTTGTCAATGTTTTGTAATAAAATACTAGAATTTACCTTTTGTTTTATCTAACAACGAACATTATTTGTCGTACACTCATAGGAACAGGTGAAACACAATCCACAGCGACCTGCTAGTGTCATTTTAAAAGCTGTGTACCACCAGCTTCTGATTTCCCGGAAAGTTCTTAGTTTTCAACCTCGAAGCTTAGAGAATTAATCTCTGGACGACTTGTATTTTTAGCCATAAGGTTGCCTCCTTCCTTCTTTTAGATGATCATCTTTACAATAACTAGTATAAACTCTAGTACTGGATAAATAATGAGTAAATCGTGCAAATTTCTTATTTTCAAGTAAAATTTTTATAGTTCTCAATAAAGAAACAGCTAAACAATCACTTGCTCAGCTACTTTTTTACACTATTTCTTAAATTATTTAGAATTTTCTTCTTAGTTACTTTACAGAGACTCACACAATGCTCCTGATTTTTCTATCTTCTTTGCCCATTCTTCCGCAAGTGTGGTACAATAAAAGCATGAGAATTCAACAACTACACTATATTATCAAAATCGTCGAAACTGGCTCTATGAATGAAGCAGCCAAGCAACTCTTTATCACCCAACCCAGTCTCTCTAATGCCGTTCGAGATTTGGAAAATGAAATGGGTATTGAAATCTTTATTCGCAATCCCAAGGGCATTACCTTGACCCGTGATGGGATGGAATTTCTCTCCTATGCCCGTCAAGTTGTCGAGCAAACCCAGCTTCTGGAAGAACGCTATAAAAATCCTGTCGCCCATCGTGAACTTTTCAGCGTTTCCTCTCAGCACTATGCCTTTGTAGTCAATGCCTTTGTATCGCTACTTAAGAAAAGTGATATGGAAAAATACGAGCTTTTCCTTCGTGAAACTCGGACTTGGGAGATTATCGACGATGTCAAGAACTTCCGTAGTGAAGTCGGTGTCCTCTTTTTGAACAGTTATAACAGAGATGTTTTAACGAAAATGCTGGATGACAACCACCTCTTGGCCCACCATCTCTTTACAGCCCAGCCCCATATCTTTGTCAGCAAAACCAACCCTCTGGCAAAGAAAGATAAGGTTAAACTAGAAGACTTGGAGAACTTCCCTTACCTGAGCTATGACCAAGGGACTCACAACTCCTTCTACTTCTCTGAAGAGATTCTCTCGCAGGAATACCACAAAAAATCTATCGT
>CALHBZ010000002.1 GCA_937930605.1 Streptococcus oralis | reverse complement strand
TAATCAGAGTGGGTAATCCTAAACAGTTCAAGATAAAATGGTAGCACTCTTTAAAAGTCCTAAATGAAAAGAGGCGTGATTTTTTGGTGATATAAAGGAGAAGACTAGCTCCAAGGGAGACAATAAAGAAATTCAATCCAAAGAGGAAGCTTGCACCAAGAACGAGAAAGAGACTGATATAGACCCGATTTTGTTGGTACCAATCTTTAGAAATGGCCTGGGTTAGATCTTCCTTACTCTGGAAACTCTCCGTTTGAATCGCGTGGTAGCGAATGCGAGTCAGTTCCTTACTTTCCTTACTGATGACGAGTTCTTCCGTATCAAAATGAAGTTGCAAGTCCTTTGGCAATTCTTTGTTTTGGCTCGGGCCAATCAAAAGAGAAGGCTGCTGATTCTTAGTGCCTGAGTAGTTCAGTTTTCCATCAACGATTTGTGCATTCTCTGACAAGTCCATGATGGCTTCATCTGTCAGTGGAGTGTAGACATTATCGATAAAGGTATCCAGTGGATACGTTTCCTGTGAGCTGTTTTGAATGGCAATCGGAACCATAGACAAACTGATGAGGAAAATGCTCGTAAAGAGAAGCTGAAACCAGTTGAGGCCGAAACGTTTTGATAGGGGCTTACGAAATCCCCAGATACTAGTAAAATACGAGAATGGATATGGAAGCATAGGCATCTTTCTAAAAGTGTTTTCTATATGAGTAATATTATATAGAGAAATGTACTTTATTTCAAGTCTAGTAGATAAATTGCTTATTTAAAAGCGAATCTTGCTACTATTTGTGGTCTTGTGTCTAATCTTTCAACTTTACAAGCAAGATAAAAAATGAAAAAGGGTGGCGGGGATAGATTATCCCTTGTCGCCACCACTTGTAAGTCCTGAAACAAAGTTCTTTTGTAGGAAGAAGAAGAGAATACAGATTGGAAGGGCGATGAGGATAGCACCTGCTGAGAAGTAGGCAATCTTCATGTTTTTCACGTTGTTAACGAAGGTTTGGAGACCGACGGCAACAGTAAAGTATTCTTTCTCACGAAGCAAAAAACTAGAGAGGATATAGTCCCCGAAAGGTCCCATGAAGGCCCAGAGGGCTTGTACAGCCACCAT
The DNA here is from genome assembly GCA_937930605.1 of Streptococcus oralis. Classification (GTDB taxonomy): domain Bacteria; phylum Bacillota; class Bacilli; order Lactobacillales; family Streptococcaceae; genus Streptococcus; species Streptococcus oralis_CO. The sequence goes on along the minus strand of CALHBZ010000002.1, from coordinate 4,649 downwards.
TGGGCGAACAAGAGGGAGAACAATTTGCCAGAAGCGACGGAAGTGTCCTGCACCATCTAGTTTTGCAGATTCGTCTAGAGACATTGGTACGGTATCGAAGTAGCCTTTCATGAGCCAAGCATTCATCGGGATACCTCCACCGACGTAGAGGAAGATGAGGAACCAGCTATGGTTAAGGGCATTCAACATAAGGGCCATAACGAAGAAGGCTGTCAAGGCGGCCATAGTTGGCACCATTTGAATAATCAAGAAGAAGACCAAGCTTTGTTTACGTGCCAAGAAGTTGTAACGACTGTAAGCGTAACCTGCAAGTACAATGATACTAGTTTGTACAGCCATTGTAATAAAGGCAATAATCAAAGTATTAAGGTACCAAGTACCATACAAGGTTTCGGTGAAGAGCCCTTTAAAGTTATCAAAACTAAAGTCGACATTACCATCTAGTTTAAAGGCTACGACGTTACCAGTCTTGAAGGCTGACATAATGGTAATCAAAAGTGGATAGATAATGACAATTGATAGGCCAATCAAGTAGAGGTAAGTGAGGGTTTGAGTCAGTCTACGTTTGAGTTTGATTGAGTTATTCATCTTAGACGTCCTCCATATCAAATGCGTGTAGTTTCTTGAATGCGATCATAGAGATAGAGATGACAATGATAGAGATAATCAAGGTAACAGCTGCCGCCATAGAGTATTGTGGTGCTGTACCTGTTGTCAAACGGTAAATCCATGAAATCAAGATATCAGTTGAACCGGCTCCACCACCAACGCTACCAGGACCTCCGCCGTTGAAGAGGTACATGATAGAGAAGTTGTTAAAGTTAAAGGTGTATTGGCTGATCAATGTTGGTGCCGCAACAGCCAAAATCATAGGGAAAGTAATGTTGCGGAATTTTTGCCAAGCATTAGCACCATCGATGTAAGCCGCTTCGTAGAGGTCGTTAGGAATAGACTGCAAGATACCCAAGGTCAAAACGTAGATGTATGGGAAACCTAGCCAACCTTGCATCATAATCAAGGCAATCTTCGTCCAAGTCGGATCTGTTTTCCAAGGGATAAGAGCTCCATCTAGGAAAGGAAGAACCTTAGACAAAAGAGGCAAGACTTGGGTGTTGATAGCACCAACACTATCATTAAACATGTTTGAGAATGTCAAGATAGTGATGAAGGCTGGAACAGCCCAAGGAAGAAGGAAAATAACACCAAAGATACGTTTTCCTTTGATAAATGGTTGGTTAGCAATGATAGCTGTGAAGATACCAATCACAATCTGCAAAGTAGAAGCAGACAAGGCCCAGATAATGGTCCAAGAAAGAACGGAACCAAAGGCTGAACGGAAGGTACTTAAGCTCCAGATATTTGTGAAGTTCGTCAAACCAACCCAGTCCAACAATTTGTTTGGTGGCAAGTGTTGGAAGTCGTAGTTGGTAAAGGCAATCATCAAGGTTACGATAACTGGGAAGATAATCGCAAATGTCATTGCTACATACGATGGGATGATCAAAAGATATGGGAATCCATTCTCATAAATACCTTTAATCATATCCTTGAAGGTACGAGCTACAGGAATACCGTTGTTGATACGTTTAGCAGTCGTATGTGCGTCTTTGATATTAAAGATATAAAAGAGCAGGTAGACGACAACAAAGATAGAGTGGAAGGCACCACGAATCAGCATGAAAAGTGAATTATCACGACCAGGTTTGTCACCAAGTGTGATCAAATTGCTCAATTCAGGGGTTGCAAGTGTTAGAAAATACAGAACAAATAAAACGGTAACACCAAGGAAAATCAATCCTTTAGCTTTTTGTTTATTATAGATTTGTCCTAAACCAGGAATGATTGACAGCAAGGCTGCTTTGCGAGGCTGTTGTTTTTCCATGATTACTCCTTTCATAGGATGTGAGATAAAACTCGGATTCAACCGCAAGATACGTGTATCTGAATAAGAAGCGTATCTATACATTCAAAGGGGGATTTTACTTCCACCCCCCTTGAACAAATCAATTAGTTACCAAATTTTTGTTGGATTGTTTCCTTGATCAATGTTACAGCATCGTTAGCAGCTGTTTTTGCATCTTTCTTGCCACTTACAGCATCAAAGAGCATAGTTTTCGCTGGATCCCAAACTGTTGACATTTGTGAGATATTTGGCATTGGTTGAGCGTTCTTGAACTGTTTGATAACAGCTGTTGTCAACTCATCGTTTTTACCTTCTGCATAAGTACGAGCTTCAGTGTTAGCTGGGATTTCGTTCGTTGCATCGTAGAATGCTTTTTGTTGTTCAGTTGAAACTAGGAAGTCTACAAATTTTTGAGCTCCTTCAAGGTTCTTAGTGCTTGATGGGATGATCCAAGCTTTACCACCACCAAAGGCTTCGTAGTTTTTACCGTTTGGAAGAGTTGGGATAGTCGCAACACCGTAGTTTACTTTAGCATCTTTAAAGGATTGAGCTTTCCAAGGACCATCGATGATAGCAGCTGTTTTGCCTTCTTGGAATTGAGTTTGGATCAAGTTACCAGCACCTTCAGTATCTTGCATACCTTTAGGCCATTTTTCGTACCAAGATTTAGCGTATTCGATACCTTTGATTGCTCCGTCGTTTGCAAGACCGATATCTTTAGGATCTTTACCATTTTGACCGAATACATAACCACCGTTACCAGCAAGGAGTCCGTATGCGTAGTAGAAGTTTGTCCAGTCGGCTAGGAATGCAGTAGTTTTTCCGTCTTCTCCAGCGAAAGCGTATTTGCTGTCTTTTGCAAGCTCTTCTAATTCAGCAAAAGTTTTTGGAGCTTCTTTGATCAAGTCTTTGTTGTAGTACATAACAAGAGACTCGATAACAGCTGGAGCACCATAGACTTTGCCACCAACAGTTACAAGAGATTTAGTTGTGTCGTCAGTTTTTGCTCCGTCGTTCAATGTAACTTCTGAAAGTTGTCCATCAGTACCAAGGCTACCTACGCGGTCGTATGGTGCCATCATAACATCAGGGGCTTTACCAGATTGGTTATCTAGTGAAAGGTTATCAAGCCCACCCATTTGGTCTCCTGTTTTGATGGTAACTTTTACGCCAGATTCTTTTTCGTAAGCTTTTGCAGCTGATTCAGCAAAGGCTTTGTATTGATCTTCGACGTAGAAAGTGATTTCTTTTGCTTCAGATGAACCAGTATCAGCAGCTTTGTCAGCAGTTTTGCTTCCACAAGCTACCAAGAGCAAGCTAGCAAGAGTAGCAGTTCCGAGCACAGCAGCGCTCTTCATGAATTTAGATGACATAGTGTATTCCTCCTAAAGAATAACAAAAATAATTTAATGAGAAAACGCAAACGTTTTCTTTTACGAACTTAGTATAGCACAAATAGAAAACGGTTGCAAGCGTTTTTAGAAAAAAATTTAAAAAAATTTTAAGGTTTCAAACATTTGTCAATGCTTTTATATAGGAAGAAACTGAAAGGTTTTCTTTTTCTTGATTTGAAAACGTACAAGGGAAACGATTGCATTGATTAGGCTGATTTCTTAGCAAAAATGAGGCTGTTTTTTATTTCAACTATCTTAAATTAGAAAAACTTTATAAGAAAAGTGTTCGTTTCATAAAATAACAGTGGAACCAAGATTCATTCAAAGAAAAAGAAATCAAAAAAAAGTTTCTAAAACCGCTTGCATTTGTTTTTGAAATACGTTATACTTAAACCGACGCAAACGTTTGCGCCTTGATTTGCGCAACGTTTTATTACAAAAATACATGAGGTGCTATTATGAAAAAACGTCAGAGTGGTGTGTTGATGCACATCTCTTCTCTTCCAGGAGCTCACGGGATTGGATCATTTGGCCAAAGCGCCTATGATTTCGTTGATTTCTTGGTTCGTACCAAGCAACGTTACTGGCAAATCCTTCCTCTAGGAACAACTAGTTATGGAGATTCTCCATACCAATCATTCTCAGCCTTTGCTGGGAACACACATTTTATCGACCTTGATATCTTGGTAGAACAAGGCTTGCTCGAAGCTAGTGATCTTGAAGGAGTCGACTTTGGTAGCAATCCAGCGGAAGTTGACTATGCTAAGATTTACTATGCACGTCGTCCTCTTTTGGAGAAAGCGGTCAAACGTTTCTTGAAAGTGGGAGATGTCAAAGCTTTTGAGAAGTTTGCTAAAGACAACCAATCATGGCTTGAACTCTTCGCAGAATATATGGCGATTAAAGAGCATTTTGACAATCTAGCATGGACAGAATGGCCAGATGCAGATGCTCGTGCTCGTAAAGCTTCAGCACTTGAAAGCTACCGTGATAAATTGGCAGACAAATTGGTTTACCATCGTGTGACTCAATACCTCTTCTTCCAACAATGGTTGAAATTGAAAGCATATGCTAACGAAAACCATATCGAAATCGTCGGGGATATGCCAATCTATGTAGCGGAAGACTCAAGCGATATGTGGGCAAATCCACATCTCTTTAAAACAGAAGAAAACGGAAAAGCGACTCACATTGCAGGTTGTCCTCCAGATGAGTTTTCTGCGGATGGTCAACTTTGGGGGAACCCAATCTATGACTGGGAAGCAATGGACCAAGATGGATACAAATGGTGGATTGAACGCTTGCGTGAAAGCTTTAAAATCTACGATATCGTTCGTATCGACCACTTCCGT
>CALHBZ010000001.1 GCA_937930605.1 Streptococcus oralis | reverse complement strand
ACCAGAAATTTCCCAACCATCAAATTGATATCCTTTTTCTAATTCCCCCTTATAGACAGGTAAAATGAAATCTTCTTCCGACACTATCGTTGAACTCATTTCTTTTCCATTTTGAATGGTCACAGTTACTGTATGAGGTTTTAGTTCGCTTACCTCTCCCGTATCTTTGTTTAAAATGAATTCTTTTACGGTTGTATTTCTTGCAAAATCTTTTACAACAATCTTAATGTTTAGTGTCTTATCTGCTATTTGTTTAATATCATCAAATGATCTATATTCTTTTCCATTTACATAAATATGTTGTTCTTGAATCTCACCATCGAATCCATTATTTCTCTTATCATTGATATTAAAGACTACAGATTTTCCGTTAGCATATTCGATACTAGTATTTCCCTTAGAATCAATGTTTACTTCTGGTTTTACATTATCATATAAAAATTGATAGTGTACTCCAACCGCTTTAGCATTCAAATCGCTATAGCCAGTTTGAAGATAAACATTTCCATCCATATCTGTTACCTTATCTGGAAATCCGTTTGCTTTATAGTCTTTCATTCCCCAGTCCATGATGTCACCGTCTTTAACATTAAGCTTAATGTTAAAATCTCTAGTGTTATCAATGTGTAAATCTCCGTAGATTAAATAATTATCTACAACCGATTCATTAACTCTCAACTCCCAGTTAAAACCACCCTTATCAGAAATCTTACCTCTTAAATAAAATTCTGGATTTCGTACATAAATTTTATTAGATTTAGATGGATTAAAGTAGTTCTTGTCCATTGAAAGATTTACTGGTTTTGCATCAATAAATAACGTAGAGCCATCTTCTTTTATAGCTTCTACATTGGACTTATCCTCTCCTGTGTACTCTTTACCATCCTTACCAAATAATACAAGTTTAGAAGGATCTGTTACAAGATTGCCATCGTTATCGATTGCTTCTCCTTTATCGTTCATTTTAAATGTAAACACTTGATATCTTACAATGTTAAAGCCGTCCAAAGCCGACATTAATACTGATTGAGTACTTCTTCCATCTTCAACATTTCTACTATCAGAATAAATTATTTTTTCTGATAAGACTCTTAGATTAGGATTGGCCTTTTGGATTTTTGCTATATCTTCCTTGTTATAGACTCCATTCCCTTCTAACATATCCGTTTTTCCAGGATTATAGGTAGTCACTTTTAGTGCAAAGCCTTTTCTTAGAATGATGTTATCCTTTAACAGATATTGTTGTTTTTCTGAATCAGAATAGATTTTACCAGATTCCATGTCCGTTAAATTGTTTGGTTTGTTTTTTGAAAGATCTCCTTCTCCTAATTCTATTACATTCCCATAACTTGATGCATACGGATATTCTGATTTAGTTTCTTTAATTTTTTCAGGCATTCTAATTTTAGTTTCAGCTTTTATCCGACCATCATCTTTGACAAAAAACCTCATATCGCCTGTAAAAGCTAATCCATCAACAATATCATTAATATTTGCGTATAAATCAAATGTCATCGTTTTTGAGTGGGAATCATACTTGGTCGTTTTGATTTCTATAGATTTATAGTTATTTCCATAATATACCTTGGCATTTTTAGAAACATTACTTATCTTTCCAAGAATTTCAAAGTGTCCATCTTTAGATGGGTTTAGAATGCCATAAATTTTTGACTTAATTTTGTCAAGTTTTTCAGTTTCATATTGTAAGGCACTACCATCATCATAAGCAATGATATTTCCCTTATCATCGTATTTATAATCGTATTCCTCTATTCTCTTACCAGTTTCACTTGTAAAGTCATCAACTTCTCTATATTTCTTTTTAATGAGTTTCTTTAAGTCTTTGCTTTCAAAATCTCTAATTGTTGAAATAGTTTTATGAATATTAAAGATAGATTTTCCTTCGATAGGCCGCTCATCTACTAAAAGGTTATTTTCCATCTCAGCTGTCTCTTTGTTTGGGCTATCATCTTTAACATTTTTTAAATTCTTAAATTTAGATTCAGGAATTTCTCCAAGCTTTTGGTATTTAGATGAATCTTGATCAGGATCTATTAAATAATACGAAATCATTCCATTTTGATCTGCATGATCAGCAAATTTAATTCTATGAATCTTTGTGAAATTGCTAGAACCGTCTAATGCAATCACTTCAATGATTTTGCCTCTTAAATCTCCTGCACCTTTAATTTCATAAATGGTATTTCCGTCTTTGTCAAGTTTCCTATTTCTTCCTTGACCCTCACCTGCATAAGTTACTTCAAGATTTTTCTCAACCTCTCCATCTTCATTAACAAGAGCGGCGCCAGCATACCAAACTTCATTGGCAATCTCGTCAAATTTTTCAGGATGTTCTTTTTGATCTCTCGCAAATAGCGTTTCATTCTTATATTGCTCTTTGACCTTGTGATAAGTATCCTTTGTAATTAACTTAATTTTTTCAGGGTTTGAAAAATCAATTGAAACAATCTGTGGAGAGGTGTTATCAATTTTTACAGGAATATAGGAAACCTGCCAAGGGTAATCCTTGGTTAATCTATATTTAAATTTATAGAAATATTGGCCTTCCGCAATCGGTTCAAATTGTCCTCGTATCTTAGTAGCAGGATCTTTTTTGTCATTACTTTCTGGGGCATTTTCTTCTCTACCTCTCGGGTTATAAATGAGTCCATCCCATTTCAAGTCACCCCAAACTTTTAGTTTAGATGATTTAATGCCCTTTGCATCATTTCTTTTAGAGTTTAAAATTCCTTTAATAAAGTGTTCTCTCGAAATGACTTTTAAGTCTTTTTGATTTTCTCCCTCTTTATTCGTATTTACTATTGAAATCACCCCTTCTTCTGCACTTCTTAATACAAGTGGAGAAGGCGTTAATCCTCTCTCAAGTTGAGCATCTTGAGGATTCCCATTTGAATCTAAAGGATAGACTTTCGCAATTTTTGATCCACTCGTTGATGGTGCATTTATCCCTTCGTTATTGAAAGCAAATAATTCTGGATTTTGATCAAGGGAGGTAATATTTTTATCTTTTCTATTTTGTATAACTCCTGCTGGATTAAACTTATCGATGCCATGTTCTCCACCAATTCCCTTATTTAAGGTACCTGGAATTTTTGGTTTACCGTCATCATCATAAGCTTCCATTGCTTTTGATTTTGATCCTTCTTCCCAAGCCCATTTATCAAGGATTGGTTCATGGTTCCAATTCCCAGCAAATCCCATTAGAGGCATCGATAAAGAAGGTTGGAAGTTTATTTTCTTCCCGTTGGAGTTTAGAGCTTCCATTTCTTCCACTGACTCAAAATGAATAAATGATTCTACAAATTTATTTTTATTTTTTGCTTCCCCAACATTTATAACCGCATTTAAATCAAAGCTAGAATTTGGGCCTATAGTGAAAGTGTCATGCTCAAATGTGATATTTGCTCCTTTGACTTTTTCTGGGTGAATTTCTGGAACAATTTGCTTCCCGTCCGGAGATTTTTCATCTTTATATGTTTCATCGAGTTTTAGCCTATCAGTTAGAGCATCTGTAGTTACAGTTGATGCAGAAACTTTAAATGTTAAAGGTCTATTTGAGGTATTGTGAAGCTTGATTGTAAAGTATTTTTTATCACCTTTTATTTCTTTAAGAGAAATGGAACCATATGAATTTACCAAACCTTTAGAATTTGTATTTTTGAAAGTTGCTACAACTTCATTTCTCAAAGCGTTGGCAACATTAATTAGCCCCGCTCCCTGCTGTCTAGGTGATGCAAAGTATTGACTCTTTTCTTTCCAAGAGGTTGCATCCATCATCGGTCTTGCAGTATTTTGTAGGGCTATTTTTGTAAGACTTGTAAGGTCTATTTTGTCATCTCCCTTAAGATTTTTCAAGACAGGTCTTTCAAGCAATTCCTTTAATTTTGGCCTAATCAAAACAGTAGAAGCTGCTACGATTGGAGTTGCCATGCTAGTTCCTGACATATAACCATAAGTGGATTTACCATTAATAACATTTAGAGTAGATTTAATATTTTTACCAGGTGCTGAAACATCCGGTTTTAAAAGCAAATCTGTTCTTGGCCCCCAAGATGTAGACCCTGCTGGAACTATAATATCTTCTTTATAAAGTTCTTTGTCTGTGTCAGGTGCAAATTTAAAGTCAATTTCTTTTTCATCACCTACATTCGGTTTATTAGAATTATAGCTTTCCATATCAATTGGATAGTATTGTTCTAAGTTATCTTTAAAATCTTCCTTATTATTTCTTTTGACTTCAGTTTTTTTATCAGGGTTAATCATGTTCCATAATTTTACACCATCATCTCCTGAAATTGAAAATACTTGACTTTTAGTCCCTTCATCCGCTTCATATCCCATAGCTGGAAGGTCTGTCCAATTATCTCTATTGTAGTAATTTACAGTATTTACAACCATAATGGCACGTGCGCCTTTATCCGTAGCTCTTTTAAAAGCATCTTTTAAATCCTTGGTATAAATTCTATCCATTACTGCAATTTTGCCCTTAAGATCCAATCCTATCAAATCCTGATCTTGACCTTTGCCTATATATACAAATTTTAATTTATTTGGAGTTTTTGAACCATCCTCATTTGTCAGGATTTTATTTTTATCGAAAAAAGCCCCTATATTTCTGTATTTAAAACTTTGTCCTCCAATGTTAACCTTATCAAACTCAATGGTTTGATTTTTAGCAGAAGCAACGGCTATTGCATCTTCATGTGCGGCAGTTCGTGTTACATTTCCAGTATCTGTCATTTTCAGATTATTATTTGCTACTAAATCCCAAGAAGAACTTGAAGCAGAAGTCGCAAAGTTACCTGTAGCAACAACCATTGGGATTCCAGCTTTTCTTAATGCTCTAATAGCCTCCCAATATTTCTCGCCTACAAGACCTGTTCCCGTAAAGCCAGATGATACCGAAACAACATCAACATTGTGCTTAATCGAATCTTCAATAGCATGAAACATTGTTTCATCACCCGCAAACCCAGATCCTGCGTCAGAGTACATTTTATAAGAGAAAATTTGTGCATTAGGCGCAATTCCATCTATACCATTAAAGTTCTTGATGTCTTTTTCAGTATCATTTCCAGCAAGAATCCCTGCAATATGCATCCCATGTGGGTCAAAATAATCCCTTCCATCATCATATTTTTCTACAGTGATTTTACCACCATTATAATAATTGAACGCATGAGGGATTTTATCACTCAACCAATAATTTTTATCAGTGCCTTTTAAGTCATCTTTTTTAAATTTCATTGAGTCTTTGGCATCATCATCGATTCTCATAGCCTTATGCCTATAATCTGTTCCAGTATCGATATTTGAAATGACCATACCTCTACCATCAAAATTTTTCCCAAATGGAGCATTGATAGACTTTAGGTAATCAATAGCTTCCTCAACTCCAATTTCCTTTCTGGCATGATTCATCATTGGTTGGATTTTTTGTGACCTTTCAACCGACGAAACACCTTCTATTTGTTTAATTTTGTCCAAATTATCTGGAGTTGTTTCTATTGCACTACCATTAAAAATCGTATTATAGGTATATAAAACTTTTGTATCCTTAAGTTTTGATAGTTCCTTAATTACTTTTTCTCCAGATTCTTTATCTTTAAATTCAGCAATATAGACAACTTTATCTTCTTTTTTCGGTTTTTCTGTATCTTTATTTACAAATGAGTTCGCATCATTTCCTTTGGATTGATTGGAGTCTTCTTTGATACTTGCTCCTTCGTTACTAGTTTTTTTGTCTATCTCAGACTTTCTACTAACAACTTCTTTTTCCTCAATAACTGTTGTCTTCTTCTCTTCAGTATCCTTTGAAGTTTCTATAACATTATGAATATCTTCAGATTGTTCATTGTTTTCTGTTTCTTTATCTGCTACTACTTTTTCTTTATCAGAAATTCTTAAAGCATCTTCAGAACTAGGTGCATCTGCTAAAATTACCTCATTGGGGGCATATGCTGCTAAAATAACTGCAGCAGTAGTTAATGACAATACCGTACTTTTTTTCATTTTAATTCCTTAATTTTTTATTTTAAACCCAATAGATAGAAAACTTTAACCTTGCTAGCCTTTGTTATAAAAAGTTTTATGACGTATTATCTAGTGGGATAGAGTAGTACATTTATATATAATTGTTAGCTCTCTGAAAAATAGTATATCAATTAAAAAATTTTAAGTCAAGAAAAATTAA